>JAUVKE010000304.1 GCA_030592105.1 Desulfobacteraceae bacterium | reverse complement strand
TGAATTTTTCGCATTCAATGGTTGCAGACCATCTGAACAAGAGTTTGTTTCGATATACTGTTATCTTGAACATGCAGAGGTTGGAAAAATTCGCTCAAGTGATCAACCAGCAATATACGTGCTTGGTCCTTATGTCGTGTCCTTCCGGTAAACCTGCATAAAGGTATTTTTTTTGATATATTTTTTGATCAGGTGGTAATAAAAACGGTTCAGCTTCCCATGGCTACAGTTTTTTCATAGTTCCATGGCATCCATTGAGAAGGATTTTTAAATAATGCATGGGTATTTTTCTGAAGGGCAACCAGGTATTTAAATGGATTGATCTTCATTAGATTGCAGGTATGTATGAGGCTCATGAACAGATCCCCGATATTAGCACCATGCAAAGTTTTATAAAACATAGCATTTTTTCTGTGAAGAATTGCCCTTTTTAATGCCTGTTCACAGATATTATTATCAAGCGGTGCCCCTGGTGTATGTAAAAACCGAGTAAGTTTTGACCAGTGATTGAGCATATATTTTATTGCCTGACCCAAGCCAGAATTTGGTTCGACAAGTTTATTATTGATTTGTTTATTGAGCCACAGGTGCAGTTCTTCCATTAAAGGTCTGCTGTGAAACTGATGAAATTCCAGACGTTCATCCGGATTCATCTGCTGCTCTTTTATTATGCCCTCTGTTTTATAAACTTGTGCCAGGGTTTCAATTACATATCGGCATTCATCAGGAAAATTTTCTGCCACATCTACAAAACCACGACGTGCGTGTGTCAGGCAATTAGCCATTATTGTTTCAAACTCAGAGGATGTATTTCTTGAGAGAGCATCACACATCTGAACAGGAGGACCTTTTTTTGTATCCCTTATTTTATACAGGGAGTCAATATTTTCACCAGCATGGTTCCGCCCGGTATAGAACAAGGCTATTTTCTTGTCATCAAGGATTGATAAGATTCCTGTTGTGAATATCCCGGTTCTCTCTTTCCTGCTTTTTGTTTCACATGTGCCTTTACCCTGAAGGGCAGAAACCAGTTTATTTTCCTTTATTAATTCCAGGACTTTCATGGTGGTATCATCATTGTAAAAAATATCACCCTGAGCAGCCTGTTGTTTAAGCTCATTAAATACAGGATGGATAAGATTTGCTGCTGCTTCTACCTGGTCCCACTGAGTAGAAGCAGGAAGAGGGATGCCAAGGCTGTGTTGAAGTTTCTCCATACGGTACCATGGCAAACCGCAGCCATATTTTAAAAGAGCAATCATTGCTTTGGCTTTTTCATCATAATGTTTACCTTTGATATTATCGGGAGCTGTGGCAGTAAAAACTTTACCACATAAATTGCAGCGCAGCTTTTCAACATCGTAAATGGTAGCATGTAATGGAGCTGTGGCACTTATTTTTATAACAACCCCGGGTAATTTTAAATTATAGCATTTTCCTTTAAGGCATAAGGGGCAGGAGTCTCCATGTTTCAATTCCTGATGGCTTATAAACTCTCGATTGGCACCTGTATATTTATCTGCGCCATTTTTGCCGTGACCCTTTGGTTTTTTTCGTGTGACCTTCAGGTTATCAGGCTTTTTGTTTGGGGGGTTACCTGTGCCTGACTGATTATCCGGTGAGTCATCCTTGTCATCAGAATCACTATTTTTAAATATTTTGTTTTTCTTCTCTGTTTTTATACCAAACAACATTTTTAACAGACGTTTGATGGAGACATTTTTACTGTTTACAGCCTGATTCAAGAAGATAATAGTATCAGCCATGGATTTGATGATCTCATAATCTCCGTCCTGGCTGTGACCCTTTTCAACTCTTTTTAACAGGGCTTCAATCTCTTCGATTTTCAAATTAATATGTTCAGGCTTTTTCATGCTCTCATATATGAACGGAAGTTTTTGGATAAAGGATACCCCCATACAGCCTTGATGGAGCGATTGGGTTTCTTGGTGTGATCATTTTTACCTCTGCCTGTGGTATCACCAAGATATTGCCAGTTGGCAGCTTTATAACAGGTTCCCACAAAACGCTGAGTATCAACAAAGGTTTCAAGAAAAAATATGGGGTGATTATAAATAGCTTCCCAATCTTTTGAAATATTCCTGGCCATTATGCCAAGCAGATGCGATGCTAAGTGCGGCACTTGAACCCAGGGTAAAATTAAGAATCTACTGTTATAGGCCATTAACGAAAGATTCTTATCCCGGTCTTTTTTTGTCCATCCAATATATCTGTCCCTGGCACCAATATGACGGGGAGCTGAAGACCATGAAAAACATGCAATGGGCCTCTTGTTTGAAAAAACCATATACTTTAACTGCTCTCCAACCGGGTGGCAAAATCCTAGATAATGATGATATTCAATAAGAGAGTTAAAGAGCTTTTCATGGGATGTTTTTCTCACCTGTTTTATCTCAAGCGGTTTTATCTGTGCCAGTCTTGCTTTGATTTTTGTTTGATCAATTTCTATTTTTGCAGGTTTTTTGCGGTTTATAAATGGATTATTCGGATTGTTCCTTTTATCAGGCAGTCTTATATAGCCTTCTCTGTGAAGTTTAAGCATAAACCCTCTTGCCACCATATCCCGCAAAGCACCATTGGGTTGTATCCAGTTCCACTCTTTACATAATAGTTTGGATAATGCATAACGACTGGCATTGGGATTGTCCTTCATCAGATTATTAATAAATTCAACATCAGATGATGTTGCACTCTTACCCCGGTATTTGATAATATGTTTTTCCATGGCAGCAGTGTATAGCGCATCTGTTTGCCGAACGCAAGACTAAATTGCAATTTTTTTCCACATGGGAGCCACATTTGAACTGCCATTCCATAACAGCATCTGAAGCTCATGGGCATCTAATGCTTTTTGTTTGCCACGCTTGTTGTTAACCCAGGATCGAAATTTACCCTGGGACAATCTTTTTTGGCACATCCAGTATCCCTGACCGTCATACATTAAAATTTTAATGGAGGTTCTGCCTTTATTTAAAAAGACAAAAACACAGCCGGAAAAAGGATCAGATTGCAGCACAGTTCTGCACAACATTGCAAGGCCGTCAATACCTTTTCTAAAATCTACCGGTTCTACTGCGAGAAGGATTTTCATATGAGGAGTAATCTGTATCATGACTGCCTCCAGAATGCTTTGCCAAGTTCCAGAAGATCAAAATCAGTTTTACCTTTAAAGCTCATCCGCATTTTTGATCCAGCTTTGTTTTCCATCTCAATTAAACACTCTGAAGAAACCTCCTGACTATATTTAAGCTCAATAAAGTCAGGAGCTCTGGCATCCTTTATAACAGGAACATTATTGTCAGAGATCTGTTTTTTGAAATCATTATAATTAAGGTGTAATTCTTTGGAAACTCTGTGAATTGAGAGTCCTTCAATTCTGTGAAGGTTTATTGCTGCCTGCCACAGTTTTTGTGGTGTATGTTTACAGGTTTTATTTTTCCTCCAGGTGTTGAACTGC
This sequence comes from Desulfobacteraceae bacterium, assembly GCA_030592105.1. The sequence continues at coordinate 241 of JAUVKE010000304.1, read as the reverse complement.
TGCCTGACGTTTTCCAGATCAAATGATTGGCTTGTAATATTGTTTTGCTGCATTGATTCATCTTCCTTTTATACCTGATCTTCAGGTGTTAATTGATTGATGAACCAAGCTTATCTTATTTTTTATATGTTTTCATGCAGGCTTACCGGAAGGACACGAAAAAGAAAACACAATTAACCCACTGAACAAAAGCATTACTAATTTTTTCATAACTCTTCTCCTTTTTAAAAAAAAATAAAAT
>JAUVKE010000340.1 GCA_030592105.1 Desulfobacteraceae bacterium | reverse complement strand
TGTGCTGAAAGCATTTGCTGATCGCGCTCAGGACTGGATTGATGTTAAAGGGATAACCGCGCGGCAGGAAGGGCAGCTTGATATTGAATATGTTTTTAAACATTTAACGCCCTTAAGTGAGCTTAAAGAATCACCGGAAATTTTGAATAATCTACATAGTATTTTAAAATAAAAGGTTTGATCTGCGCAATATATATTTAAGTTTTTTAGGACTTGGAAGTTTTAAAAGAGATATAGAACAATATGTTTATGATGAGACCGTTTATGAACTAAATGGAAAAAAATCAAGGAATACGGAATTCGTACAGGTTGCTGAAATCCAAATACTTGGCGCCGGCAGTTTTGATAAGATTATTATAGTTGCCACTCAAAAATCCCATGATACTCATTTTAAAAATCTCGAATCCCAGTTGATTATGGCAGGCGCTAAAAATATAAGCCCTCTAATAATAAGTGAAGAAATGACTCCTGAAGCGCAATGGAAATGGTTTGAGCAGATTCTTGAGATTATAGAATCCAGTGATAATTTAACCATTGATTTGACCCACGGATATCGTTCAATTCCAATAATATTCTCAACAGCTATAAATTTCCTTCAAAAAGCCAGGAATATCTCACTTAACGCAGTTTATTATGGGGCTTTTGATAAGGATAGAAAACTTGCTCCAATAATAAATATGAAAGATTTTTATATTATAAATGAATGGGCAGAGGCTATAAGCAGACTTGTTGAAGACGCAGATGCAAGAAAAGTTGCGGAGGTTGCCTTAAAAAGCGATTCATTCCAGGCTGGGAAACTTAGTGATCCGCAACTTATTTCTGCCTTTAAAGATTTAACAAATGCTGTCAGGAATGTTGATATTCATAATGTGCCTAAAAAAGCTGAAGATGCTATTCAACTTATTAAAAACAAAGAAAAAGACACCTCAACAACCGGTAAAATCCTCCTTAAGCTTATTACGGATAAATTCACCTCCATTACAGCAGATAAACCATTAAGCGGCAAATATGACAAAGCCTATTTTGATGTACAGCTTGAAATTATCAGGCTGCTATTAGAGCACAGGCTTTTTATGCAGGCATATACGGTTATGCGTGAGCTTATAGGCTCAATCGGATTAATAAGAATTAAAAAAGCAAAAACAAATAACAGTGAGGGCAGAAGAAAGCGAAGATATGCGGAAATTTTTATAAATATGTTTCAGATAAAAAAAGAAAAATGGAATTTCAAAAACAAAGAAAAAGAGCTTGCTGTATTGATGCCTTTTTATAATGAGCTTGAAAAAACAGGCATTGAAAGTATTCTTAGAAAATTTACAGGAGAACTGGCAGATTATAGAAACGGCTTTGACCATGCCTGGACAGGCAAAGAAAAATCATATCCGGATGTTACTGAAAAAGGCTTTGAATTTTACGAATATTTAAAAGAAGTTATGAGTCTCTTGAAAAAAAATAATATACTTTTCGTTCTTTGACAATTGAATATGGCAACATTGCAGAGATTGAATTTGTTGCCTCCGGTTACTATGGTGCGGGGAAAAACCAAACGGAGGTGACAAATGATAGCATATGTAAAGACCCAGGGGGCCAGGATAATAAAGGAAGGGAGGCATCTGCTGGTAAAAAAGGGCGACGGCATCTATAATACTCTCTTTACCTATAAGCTGGACCAGCTTCTGCTTTTCGGCAATATCGAAATAACACACAATGCCCTCTGTCAACTTATGCGCTACAATATTGACACCGTGTTTCTTACCCTGTATGGCCGGTATCTCGGCAGACTCGCGCCTGTTGAATCGAAAAACGTCTTTCTCCATAAAAAGCAATATGCCCTGTTAGATGACCCTGATTTCGGGATACACCTCGCCCGTGCCATTGTGGGCGGCAAGCTATCCAACATGGCAACCCTCCTGATGCGCATTAAGAGAAGCCGTAAAGACGCTGCGGCAGGCAGTAAGGCAAGGGAGATACTGGATCTTATGCCCGCGCTTGCCAAATCTGATAATGTGGACAGCATCCGTGGTTATGAGGGGCGGGGGAGCGCTGTTTATTTTAAGGGGTTGCGCTATGGTTTTGTTGATGACATGGGTTTCAGTAAACGGGTGAGGAGGCCGCCGACTGATCCGGTAAATTCAGTATTGTCCCTTTTATATACGTTTTTGATGAACCGGGTCTATTCCGCCGTGCGTGTGGCCGGGCTTGATCCTTATCCCGGTTTTCTTCACTCCATCGATTACGGACGTTATTCACTTGTCCTGGATCTTATGGAAGAATTTCGAAGCATTATAGCGGACACCCTGACCTTATCTCTTTTTAATCTAAAGATCCTTCAAAAAGAGGACTTTCATATGGAAGCTCCGGCTGAACAGGCATCCGGCAATTGTCACAACGGAGTTCAGCCTGATGTTTCATCAGATCCCATTGGTTTGATATCCATGAAACAAGGAGAAAATGACAAGTTTGATCTCCCGGAACAAAGGATGGAAGATTCTCCCGCACCTGCCGCCCAGGTTACAGGGAAATATCCCGTAAAACTTAGACCGGAGGCCTTCAAACGAGTAATAGACTCGTTTGAAAAAAAACTGACCACCGCCTTTTTTTACCCACCGGCGGATCGTCACCTTACATACGGCGATGCCATTATCTTTCAGGCCGGGCATTTTCGTAAGGTTATTGAAGGAGAGGTTGATGTATATCAGCCGATTTTGCTGAAATGATCACATTCAGCAGTAATAGATCACCGGTAGAAAATATTTGACAGGATAACAGGATAAACATGATCTTAATCAGTTAATAAAAATCATTCATCATAACCTGAAGGATGTCATATGGAATATGGGGATCTAACGGAAGCAATTATAGGTTGTGCTTATCGTGTATATAATAAAATGGGATTTGGATTTCTTGAAAGTGTATATGAAAAATGCTTGCTTATAGAATTGCATAAAGCTGGGCTTAAAGCTGAATCGCAAAAATCTATTATTGTTTTATACGACAATGACGTTGTAGGGAAATTTGTAGCGGATATCATAGTTGACGATACAATTATTCTGGAACTGAAATCGGTTAGGAGCATTGTTAAGGCTCATGAGGTACAACTGGTCAATTACCTTGTTGCTACAGGAAAACCGGTTGGTCTGATTATAAATTTTGGAGAGAAAAAAGTTGAGATTAAACGTAAAGTAAAGGATTTAAATTGAGAGATCAACAAGATAACAAAAACTATCCTGTCCTTCCTGTTAATCCTGTCAACAAGAGTTGAAATGATCACATTTAT
>JAUVKE010000537.1 GCA_030592105.1 Desulfobacteraceae bacterium | reverse complement strand
TGAATAAACATATCAGCTGCCTTATGCTGTGTTGCCTGAAACGAGCCTATAGGCCTGCCAAACTGGACTCGGTCAGTAAGATGCCTCACAGTAATATTTAAAGCAGTCTCCATACCACCAGTCATTTCTGCGCAAAGGCCTGCTGTCGCCTGATCAACAGCCTCTGCTAAAATCAGATGTCCATTATCCAGTTCACCTACAATATCATCGGGCGAAACCTGAACATTATCCATCTCAAAAATACAGGCATTACGCCCATCCATCGTTTTCAGAGGAGTTATTTTAAGTCCTTCAGTCTCTCGTGAAAGAACAAACAGAGTGATTCCGCTTTCATCACATACTCCCTGTGAAGTTCGTGTTGAAATAATAAATTTATCAGCAGAACAACCATCTGAGACAAATATTTTTTTCCCTGAAAGCAGAAAACCATGGTCATTTTTTACGGCAGTGGTTGTACAATATCTTGTATCATAACCGCCGCCATCCTCAAGATAGGCAAGTGCCATAAAAAGTTTACCATCACAAATATCAGGAAGGATCTCTTCTTTCTGTTTATCGGTTCCAGCAATTGAAATCAGATTCCCACCTAACAGAACTGTCGAAATCCACGGTTCAGGGAGAAGACCCTTCCCAAATTCCTCAAGCAGAACCATTACATAGCTGAAATCCATCCCGGAACCACCAAATTCTTCTGGAAAAACCAAGCCCATCCAATCAAGCCTGGCCATTTTTTTCCAGATTTTTTTTGTATATCCAAGGGAATCTTTTTTTAACTCACGAACCCGTTCAAAAGGATTTTCCTTCTTAATAAAGTATGCAGCACTCTCGCGCAACATCTGATGCTCTTTTGTAAGCTCCAGATCCATATAATACCCCTAATGATGATGAACCCGCAAAAAATTTAAAATATTATTTTTCGTCATTTCAGTAAAAAACAGAATCCAGTTTTTTAAAACAGCTATAAGTCATCCGAATTCAGGCTTTTACTGAGATAACAACTTTTTACGAGACCATTAATTATAAAATTTCACAGAATTATTAAAATTCCTGCGTGTTATTTCATCTCAAGTTTAATTCTGGTCTTCAGATAAGTCTCATATTCTGCTTCTCTGAATTTTGTAAAATCAGGATCTCTTTTTTCAAAAAATGCGGACTGAGCTTCTTTTTGTTCATCACTGTTCATAAATGCAGGAAACATCATTTTCTGCAGTTCACCAGCATTATCGTACCTCATATTATTAAATTCCTGATCAAAGGTGGTTTTTAACATTTGAATACAAGTAGGACTCTTTGCAAGTATTTCAATACACCACTGATCAACCTCTTCATCAATTTTATCAAGAGGGACAACTGAATTTACAAGGCCCATCTTAAGTGCTTCATCAGCACTATAACGTCTGCAGAGCATCCACATTTCCCTGGCCTTTTTTGCTCCAAGGACCCTGATAGCATACTGTATCGGCCATCCGGTAGCAGGACTTCCTACTTTGGGACCATTTTGCGCGAACCTGGCATTATCAGCGGCAATAGTAAAATCACAGCAATATGCCACATGGTT
>JAUVKE010000029.1 GCA_030592105.1 Desulfobacteraceae bacterium | reverse complement strand
CACTTTTAAACGAGTTGGAAAAATTATTTTCCATGGGTCAGCCGGATGTAGTTGATAATATAGGTTTTTAAATAATTAATTTCATCAGGGATAGAGGATAAAGCTTTAAGGAAGGTGAATTTGACAAATAACCCAGTGAAATCATTTATATTAAAATCTATAAAAAAGATATCGGGACGTGCCAAAGTATTAAAAAGGCTATAAGGTACCCATAAATTTAAGCTTTAATTTATCAGGAGTCCGATTAGGAAGTTAAAGGAAAAAAATACTTAAAAGTTTAATTATTTTTTTCCGCTGCACAAGAAATACTATAAAATTTATTCAACTGTTCCTTGCGCAAAATTCTAACCGACACTACTGTAATTATAGAATAAATTAAAAATAACAAATCAATATGAAAAATAATGGCTTATTGCCGTCCAGGTTTTCAGTTATCATAATTAAATGTAATTCTTGTGATTTCTGGGAATCATAAAATATCTGAAAAAACTAATTTCTCAAAAAGACTGAATACTTATCAATTTATTTATATCGTTTGGATTTATTTTTTTAATACTTTGAAATTTTGGTATGAAAGTAAAAACAATTATAATATGTTTTTAAAAGAAGTATAGGTATCTCAGATAATTACCCGGCTTTGAAATTTGCCACGAAATTTACCACATTGATTGCTGGTAAAATCTGAGGAAGGGATAGTCGGCCAAAGATTTTGACCGATAACCCTGTGAAATTATTTAGTACATGAAAATTCATGTAAAAACAGAGCTTATTCATTAATTACTGGTGCCTGGGGCGGGAATCGAACCCGCACAGCCATAAAGACCGAGGGATTTTAAGTCCCTTGCGTCTACCAATTCCGCCACCCAGGCGAAAAAGCCATATTTGAATATGATATTTATCTATTTGCCGAAATAATGTCAAGAAAAGTATTTTTTTATTTTCCATTTCCATTGCAGCGATCATATAATTTTTTCATTTCAATAAAATTATAATGGAGCCCTATTTCATTGATCGAATGGGCATCGCTGTTTTCAAGCATTAAGAGGTCATATTTTGCAGCTATATTTTTCACTTTTGTTTCATTAAGCTGCCATGCACCATTTTTAATTTCAATTCCGTGTATATTCTCCCCTTCTTTTTCAATGAATTCCTCAAAGCTTTTTCCGAAAAGAGGATGGGCACAAAATTTAAAAACCATATCATCTTTGAGGTATAATTCAACCACATGCTGTCTTTGTATTCTGGTTTCCTGGCCTGGAATAATTATAACCTCCCCTGGGAAATAACGATCCACAGCCTCCTTTACCCTAAATCCGTAATCAGGGTTGTCGTGATCAGTAACAGCAATTCCGTGTAACCCGCGGCTCTTGATATGATCAATTATATATCTTACCGTACTTTCACTTGGGCCGGCATCTCCCGTGGATTCATAACAATGTGTATGCAGGTCAATCTTTTTTTCCAACTTATTTTATCTCCCTCTTTTCTTGATTTTATGCAGCAGTGTTCGGTTAGAATCCTGCGTGAGGGGAATTGAATTTCCCGTATTTTCTTTTTTGCAACTTTCTAACCGGACACTACTGGATTTTATTCGGTTATTTTCTTCTTCCATCGATATTTTCAAAAAGTGCGTCGAGTCTTGTATTTATCTGGGAATCTGATACCATTTCGGGATCTATCATATCTGCTTCAATTACTACTCCAGGTATTCCGTATTTCTTCTCCAGAGCATCGATCACATCAAGGTTGGACAGGTTCCACATTCTACAGGATTTTGAGGAAAACATCACCATACCGTCAATGGAATATTCCTCTATTAATTCGCCGATTTTTCCTATTGCCCCTTTTGGTGCGAGATGCGTTGCTATTCCATGATTACCGTAGAGCCAGTCCACAGCCGATTCAATGGGATTTTCAGGATCAATGCTTTCAGGATCGGCAAACATTTCCCATGGATATCTTCCACATAAGCAGACTGCACCACTGGGGGTAAATTTTCGCATAAATTTACCTAAAAATGCCCAGGGAATCCACCCATCCCAATAAATACGATATTTTTCACCAGCCGGTGCCATGGCAAAAATTCCGTTTTTATGTCTTTCCTGGAGCTCCTTTAAAAGGTTTTCATAGTACGGAATCCCTTTGGGGTCTCCCATCATATAAATAACCGGGGCCATGCTCACAGCATAATCCCAAAGGGTCCAGGTGGCAGGCTTGGTTGCAAGAAACTCCCAGCATTTATTTCTAATGATAGCTGTCTGTTTTAAAACACTGAGGATTTCGCTGAGCCTGTCATAATCAAAGGGCTTGCCGCATACATCTTCCAGCGTGGGAATAACAATCTCTTTTACCTGTTGCAATACAAATTTTCTGATCCTTGCCCTGTCCTCCTCCCTGAAAACAAAAGGGAGTTCCAGGGGAAGAATACGTATTCCCAGTTTTCTGTAAAAGGCTTCTGAATAATGGGCCTGCTCTGTGCAGTATCTACCGCAGACCATTAAATCAGGCATGGGGAGCTTAGCCTGTTCATTTATAGGAATATCTTTTAATATAGCCTCCACCATGCCGGTATGAAGCCTGTGATATGAGCATGTGTCATTGAACTCTCCTATTGATTCTGCTGCTTTAAGTAATTCATTTGCAGCCCCTATTCCGCCGCAATAAGAAGCATAACCAGCCATAAAGTGGCATTTCATCCCCATGGCATAGGGAAAAATGAAACTAGGTCCCGAGGCCCAGCCCACAAGTTCTCCTTTTTCTTTAGCAGTCCTTAATCCCTCCCAGTGTTTATCAACAAGGGGTCTGATGGAATTTGTCGATTCAAGGCGATTGATTTTATATTCTATACCCATTATATACCTCCAACAATTTCTGTAAAGGTCTGGAGCCTGGTTTTTAAAGATTCAAAGGAGATGATTTCATGTTCCACCTGTATAGCCAGTTCAGGGATGCTGTTTTCGGCCAGTACGCTCTTAAAATCAGGGTAATAGGTGGTATGGGGAGGACAAAATTTTACTATAACGTTGATAATCCCTTTTGCCTTGTTTAATTTCATTTTTTTAATTACCTCATCTGCCCAGTGTATATCCCATACACTCTTGGTTGGGCATAAAGGAGTCTTTTTAAGATATCTGTCGGCGATTGCTTTAACGGGATTTTTTTCAAAGTCCGTTATTTTATTCGCAAAATATCTTGAACCCACATAAAGGTCATCATCGGGAATAATCAGCCCCAGTTCTTCCATGATATCAAGGATATCAAAATTGATGGTCTGGCAAAGGCCACCCACAAGAATTATTCTTAATCTGTCAGGTTCGGGCTTGACTTCCTGTTTTTCCATTTTGCTGATCAACTCTTTTAAGAGTTCATTATTATCTTCCTTGGGCATTAACATGCTTGACCATACTACTTTCATAACATCTTTGGCTTTTATTATTTCCGGTTTTTCCCTCCTTATTTCATAGATCCTTTCAAGGAGGCTTCGATTTTCATTATATATTCCGATACTTTTTATAATATCATCATCTGTTATTTTTTTTCCGGAAAATTTTTCCAAAGATTCCTTAAATACGATTAAATCATCTAATAAAAATGATTTAATCGCCTCACCTTCATAAAGGGGGGGCAAATATAAAATCTCCATATACGCAGGTTTTACATTTCTTTCTATAATAAGGGGGAATTCCCCAGCCTGAAGGCATTGTCTAACATGGAAAACCATTCCATCCATGAACTGAAGCTTCCCCTTAACCGCGTCATCAATGAATGTTCTGGTTATACCGCAGTTATAAGGGGGGACGTGGGAATGGCCCCAGGTTACCAGCTCATTTCCCCGCCAGATTACCACGGGAATCATCCCCGCCGCATGTACAAGTTCTTCAGGAACATACATGGGAAAACATCCGATTATTTTCTTACCTGTTCTCTCTTTTAGATGAGCCACGTATCTGTATGGGTCCAATGTGATCTCATCAATTTTTGCCAATACTTTTTCCATTATTTTCACCTGCTATAGATTTTCAGATAATAAATTTCATACGGCCAGATGTTAGAACTGAGCTATGGTGAAATTTAAAAAGCTCTGGCTGTTTGAGCATAGCGAGTTTCAGAGCTTTTTAAATTTTATTATAGCTCAGTTTATTGCTGAAATTATTTATGTGACGGTCTATAAAAATTATCAGTTTTCAGAAAATTAATTTCGAAAAAGCCCATGAATTAAAGAGAACGGCTTATAAGAATTCGAATAATTTCCGAGGTCCCTTCCAATATCTGCATACATCGGGCGTCTCTGTAATATCTTGATACTGGACATTCATCCATATATCCTGAGCCGCCATGAATCTGTACAGCATCACTTGTGACTTTCTCCAGCATTTCCGAAGCATACAGTTTTGCTACTGATGCCTCAAAAGTATGGGGACGGCCTTTATCCTTTAGCCAGGCAGCTTTTAAATATTGATTTCTTGCCAGTTCTATGGATACTGCCATATCAGCCAGTTTAAACGAAACAGCCTGATAATTAAAAATTGGCTGGCCAAATTGTGTACGTTCCTTTGCATATTTTAAAGATTCGTCCAGGCAGGCCTGGGCAAGCCCCACACACATTGCTGCGGCTGTAATACGACCTGTTTCAAGTACAATCAAATGCTGGGCCAGTCCCCTTTCGAGATCCCCCAAAAGATTTTCTTCAGGTATTCGGCAGTCTGTGAAAATCAACTCACTTGCAGGGGCAGCCTTCATCCCCATTTTGCCGTAATTTTTACTTATAACCATACCAGGATTATCCTTTGGAACAATAAAGGTCGATATAATTTTTTTACCTTTTTTATCCACTCCTGTGACAGCGGCCACAATACAGATGGAAGCATTGGGCATTGCAATAAATGAAATAAACTGTTTTGTCCCGTTTATTACCCATTCATTTCCCTCCAAAACAGCTGTTGTTTCAAGAGCCCCTGCATCGGAGCCGCAATTAGACTCGGTTAAAGCAAAACCTGTGGTTGCTTTTCCAGTAAGCAGTGGTGCCAGCCATTTTTTTTTCTGTTCTTCGGAGCCGAACATAAAAAGTTCCTGCCCCACAAGACTGGAAGAGGCATCTAATATTCCTGAAACTGCAAGGTCAGCCCTTGCCAGTTCCTCCAGACAAATATGTGCTCCAACCCAGTCTCCTCCGGTACCTCCATATTCTTCAGGGAATGCAATCCCAATGAATCCCAGTTCCCCCATCTGCTCCACAATATCTACGGGTATCTCCTTGTTAGCCTCCATCTCTTCAGCCTGTGGTGCAATAACTTTTTGAGCAAAACGTCTAACTTCTTTCCTGATCATCTCGTGCTCTTTGGAAACTTCAAAATCCATCCGGAATTTCTCCTTGCTAAGGGACTATAAATTAATGACAAATTAGAATCAAAAGGTAACAATTCAGCTGCGCTGATTTAATCAGATCATACCTGTCGCTATACATATCAACTGAAAAGTTACATCAAATGTTATATTATTCACTCTTTAAAAAATTATATTATTATGACAAATAAGTATACGCATCAACAAAGGCAGATTTAAAAGATAAGTCTTGTTTATAATTTCAGCAGAAGCAAGCCCTGCTGCGTATTTTAGGGCTCGGTCAAAAATAAATGTAACTATTCAGCTAATATGTACGGCAACAGGTATAATCTGATTAAACCATGAAAAACTCACAGATAAGAGGTCGTAAAGAAAGAATCTGTTAAAAATATAAACTTATGTAATAGTATACCAGAAAATAACGTCAATAAGTTCAGCCCTTATGGATTCTTTCTTAACGCTCTCTAATCCGTTTAAACACTTTCAAATGTTTTAATCAGATCATACCTGCTGCCTATCTGAAATCAGTGACGCTGAATAGTTACCTTTCAAATACATTTTTTATTCTGTCTCTTATGAGGGATTCTTTGCCAAAACCGCCAAGTCCATACAGTTCCAGCATAAAAGCATACTCCATATCCCCATCATCATTGGAAAAACCAAAATTTACGGCCCAGCACTGAGAAGTATACAAAAAGCCCGCGCCTGATTCAATATCTTCATTATTCGTTATATCCCTTTCTATTTCAGCATATAAGGATAAATTTTCCCATATGTTTAATAAAACATTTGAATATATCGACTCAATGGTTTCGTTATTGTCCAGAAAATTTCGATTATACCTGTATTCCAGAAAAAATGAATCGCCCCTCTTGTCTGAGATACTCGATGTAATTCCACTTGTTTCAAAGGCGCTTTCATAGGTGGACCAGTTGGCATCAGCCTCTATATGGAGATATCTAAACGGATTAAGCTCAATACGGCCGAATATCGGTGAAAATGGCCGTTGATTTCGACCGTTTAGCCATTTGGCAGGATCATCCTCTTTTTGCTCATCTATATTGTAACTTTGCTTTAGCTCCAGGCGGCAGATCTGATGGTAATCGTATCCCAAAGGGGAACCGTTTAAGCTGGAATTTTCATTTTTTAATCTTGATATGAAAGTATTTGTGATGGAATATGTAATGAAATTTTTATTTTCAATCCTGGAGACAAAAGAAGGATTTTCTCCCTGGGAGGTTGGAGGAATATATTCGTAAGCAACAGATGGCCTTATGATATGTTTAACAGAGTCGATTTTTTTCCCCTTTAAATCAAAGATTCTGTATATTTCCGTGGAAAGATCCAGGCCAATATCATAAAGTGCTCTGGAATCCGTCTTATCCATTTTTACATGCTCGTCCCTTTTATCAGCATGCCAAAATGTTCCGCTGATTCCAATGGAGGGTTCAACAGAAATAAATTTTCCCAACTTACATGGCAAATAGAGTTTGGGATGAATTTCACCCGTGTGTCCCCTTGAACCGTCTTTGGTGTATGTGTAGGAATAATCAGATTCAAGATCCCAGAAAACAGGCGCTGTAAAAAGCTGCTGTTTCATGGAATCAAAGAGAAAATACGGAAGTTTTTGCTGATTCATATCCGACAAATCATGACGTCTTGCAATTACATCATCATACCACCGTGTCCCCGCATTCAGGCTGTAATTTTGCCATGTTTTGCTTATATTTAAACTGTTCACCCTGACAGAATCGTTAAGATCGTCTATTTCACGATTAAAATTTTTCAAAAAATATCTATTGGCAGCACTGTAGCCGGTGGTCCCTTTTTTGAATTCATTAAGATAATCCTGGTCACTTACAATATCCATGTCGAGTTTTCCGTGAGAGTTGAAGGGAAAGGCAAAATTCTGTTTTGTCCTGAACCAGTAGCGATCAGAATTCGGCCTTAGAATATTTTGCCCTGGATCGTCAAAGCCCCAATCACTGCTTGAGTCTGTTTTACCGTTATCCACCTTTCTGTCATCCAGAAAATCGTACATTACCGTACCTTTTGTGAACCGGTCGGAAACATACCTGTACTCCAGGCCAAACTTATCACCCCGCTTGCCCATATGATGTTCATAAAAAGTAAAATCGGAACTGTCATTAAGAGCCCAGAAAAAAGGCTGGGTATATTCAAATCCCCTTCTATCAGAAAACCCTGCTTCAGGAGAAAGAAGACCGGTCTGACGCTTTAATTTTACAGGAAAAACAAGAAAAGGTATGTAGAATGAGGGAACATTTTTTGTCCAAAGGGTTGCATGATTGACAAGGCCGTATCCCTCCAGGGTAATTCTTAAATTTTTGCCGGTTATTTTCCAGGCTGGATTTTCTCCATCACAGGTTGTTATTCTCCCCTCTGATATCTGATAGGTATCAGGACCTGTTTTTTTTATATAATCACCGTTAATGTAATAATGATTTTCCTCAAGAAAAATTTCTCCATCTGCTATAACCCCTGTTTGATCTTCAAAATTTATTTCAACACTGGTCCCGGAAAGACGGTCACCATGGGTGGTTATTACCACAGATCCTGATGCATAAGCCTTTTTAAAATTATAATCATAGCGTACAATATCCGCCCTAAGGTGCATGTCTGCTTTATCTATAACAACATCCCCTCTTGCAATATACTCACCGGCTTTATTATTATAAAATATTTCATCTGCCGAAACTTTCCAGGGAAGTTTAGGGTCATCACTGAAAAGCTTGCTTTTTTCACCGGTAAAAGAATGGGCATATGTTGAAAAAAGAATAATTAAGAAAAAGAAAATACGGGCATTTATCTTTAAAATATTGTATTTAGAAAAAAGAAACATATTTTTTAAATATATCTATTATCCTGGAGTTTCCCCATGCCCCCACAAAAAAACAGAAAATTTGCAGAAAAACATGGAAATAATGCAAGCTTAAATGCTGCTATTAAAAATGAAATTACAAAATCAATGAAAGATGGTGCTATTTTTTGTGATGATGCATTCAGGATCGCAGACAAGCTGGATATTACAAGCGAAAAGGTAGGTGTAACAGCCGATCTTATGAACTGCAAATTAACCGGATGTCAGCTTGGATTATTCGGCTTGCAATCACAAAATAAAGCATCAGAGAATCTTTTGCCGGAACTCAAAAAAGATGATCTTAAAAAAAAAATTATGTCTGAACTTATAGACAGCAGGCTGACTTGCAAAAAAGCCTGGGACATCGCATCCCAGCATAAGGTTTGCAAAACGACTGTAACAGAGCTTTGCAATAAAATGAAAATTAAAATTACAAAATGTCAGCTCGGGGCATTTTAAATAGTGTCTGAACGAAAACTGTCTTTTTCGCCCATATTTTCATCTTCCTTGATCTAAATAAAAAATTCTGGTTTTCGTTCGGCACTAAATAAATTTTTTTGAGCTGTTTTAAAGTGGCAGGCTCTTTTAATTAACCGACTCCACAAAATGGATTAAATTGTTTTTCCCGTCCTATGGTGGTGGTCCCCATATGTCCAGGATAGACTTTTACGTCGGGATCGAGTACAAACAGCTTATTTCTGATACTAGATATAAGAGTTTCATGGTCTGACCCTGGGAAATCGGTACGTCCTATTGACCCTTCAAAAAGCGTATCCCCCACAAAAACCGAATCACCCCCATCATACAGGCAAATGCCCCCTGGAGAATGCCCCGGGGTATGAATAATTTCCAGTGTAATATTGCCGAATGAGACCTTATCTCCCTCTTCTATTGTTTTATCAGGGGGAAAGGAATTTTCTCCATTAAGTCCCCAGGCAGAGGCATGTTCGGCAGTCATTCCAAGCATTTCTGCATCAAGGGGATGAATCATAAGTTCTGCGCCTGTGGCAGCCTTTAACTTTTTATTCCCTCCAACATGATCAAAATGCCCATGGGTATTTAATATATATTTCACTGTAAGGTTCGACTCTGCAAGCATGAGCAGAATTCTGTCTGTTTCATCACCAGGGTCTATAACAACCGCCTCTTTGGTATCTTCACAGCCCAATATATAACAGTTGGCCATAACCGGTCCCACGGCAAGTTCTTTTATAATCAAAATATCCTCCAATATTTTTGGGTAATTATCTGAAAATTTATGATTTCTCAAAAATCTGCATGCCCTGACGGGCACACTAAAAAATCGATGAGAAGTTACCCCTGTTCTTTCTCAAATTTTTTCCGTATACTATCCAAAACAGCATTAATAAATGAGCCGGAATCTTTATCACCAAATTTTTTCCCTATATCCACCGCTTCATTTATGGATACCTTTGCTGGAATGTCATCGCAAAAAAGAAGCTCATAAATCGCAATACGTATTATATTTCTATCTACACAGGACATCCGGTTTATTTTCCAGTTATTGGAAAATTGTTCTATAAGTGAATCAATTTTATCTTTATGCAGGTTGACCCCCTTTACAATATTCATAAAAAAAGGTGGGACTTTTTTTGAAGATACAAAATATTCAGAAAAAAAAGATATCATCTCCTCCGGTTTTTTTTGTCTCATATCCATATAAAAAAGAGCCTGCATTGCAAGTTCCCGTGATCTGCGTCGTTTTCCAATGGTCATAAAAAGTATCTACCTAAACTTGAAGTCCATGGAATTATGGTGGAGACGCGATTAATCGCGTCTCCACAACAGGATTGTTAATGAACAAGTGTTTATAAAGACCATTTATGGATGAGCACTAAACAACAACTTTTAACAGATCTGCCATTTCGATTGCTGCCACTGCCGCCTCCCATCCCTTGTTCCCTGCTTTTGTTCCAGCACGTTCAATGGCCTGCTCAATGGTATCGGTGGTTAAAATTCCCAAAATTACAGGTATACCATTTTCCATCCCAACAGAAGCTATACCCTTTGTGGCCTCTGCACATACAAAATCAAAATGGGGTGTTGAGCCTCTTATTACTGCCCCAAGGCAAATAATAGCATCGTATTTTTTCAGTTCTGCCATTTTTTTTGCAAGAAGGGGTATCTCAAAAGCACCTGGAACCCTTACCACACCTATATCGCTATCATTTGCACCTGAGCGGATGAGTGCATCAAGGGCACCTTCAAGGAGCCTTTCAGAAATAAAATTATTAAAACGGCTGACAATAATAGCAAATTTTTTTCCATCAGCCCTAAGTTTTCCTTCAAAAAACTTTGGCATATATTTTCTCCTTTTTTTTAATCATCCAACAGCTCTAGCAGATGCCCCATTTTAAGCTTTTTACATTCAAGATAACCTTTGTTAAATTCATTTGGCGCAATTTCCATGGATATCTGTTCAACAATGCTTAAGCCATAACCTTCCAGGCCGATCATCTTTTTGGGATTATTAGTAAGAAGCTTCATTTTTCTTACTCCTAAATCAACCAGAATCTGCGCACCGATTCCATAATCCCTGAGGTCATCTTTAAATCCGAGCTTTTTATTAGCTTCAACAGTGTCGAATCCACGGGTCTGCTGCAGTTCATAGGCTTTAAGCTTATTCACAAGACCTATTCCCCTCCCCTCTTGCCTCAAATAAAGAATCACACCCGAACCTTCTTTCTCTATCATGGCCATGGCTTTATGGAGTTGCTCACCGCAATCACATCTGAATGATCCGAATATATCGCCGGTCATACACTCTGAATGAACACGGACGAGTATGGGTTCATCAGGATTGATCTCTCCCTTTACAAGAGCAATATGTAAAAGATCGTCAATATCATTTTCATAAGCAATGATTTTAAATTCTCCCCCATATTGCGTGGGTATATGGGTCTCTGCGGCACGTTTTGCAAATATTTCGGTACGCATCCGATATTCCACAAGGTCGGCTATGGTACAAATCCCCAATCCATGTTTTTCACTGAATTTTTCCAAAGAAGGCATTCTGGCCATGGTACCATCTTCATCCATGATTTCACAGATAACAGCCGCCGGTTTTAACCCTGCAAGTCGGGCAAGATCCACGGACCCTTCTGTCTGCCCTATCCTGAACATGACCCCACCGTTTCTTGCCCTTAGGGGAAATATATGACCGGGCCTTACAAGATCACCAGGTTTTGCACCATCTTTTATAGCTGCAAGAATAGTAGTTGCACGATCGGCTGCTGAAATACCGGTTGTAACGCCGAGTTTTGCTTCAATGGATACAGTAAATCCGGTTTCAAACTGGGAAGTATTTTTTTCAACCATCATTGGCAGTTCAAGACGCTCCACCATTTGGCCGGTGAGAGAAAGGCATATTAATCCACGGCCATATTTTGCCATAAAGTTAATGGCTTCAGGGGTTACAGCTTCAGCTGCCAGGGTAAGGTCTCCCTCATTTTCACGATCCTCATCATCAACCAGAATAACCATCTTACCGGCGCGTATATCTCTTATAGCCTCTTCAATAGTAATTAGCGGCATTTTTAAAATTTTCTCCTTCAAAAAAAGTTACAAACTCATTAAATAGCACCAAAGAAAAGCCGGAAAATTTTTTTGAGTTCAAGGAAGGCAAAAAAATTAACCCAGGAATAATTTCCTGTATTTCGGGGATAGTGCCAAGACTTCACTGCACGCAAAATTTGAGACTGATGTTTTAAGTCAGAAAATTTGGCAGTTTTTGCAGGGATGTGAAAAATATTATAAAAATTTTCCAGGTGCTCAAATTTGTAAATTTTATTCATTAGGGTTCGCTCAAAAATAAATTAGCAATTTTAAGCGAGCCCTTAATTAATTAACGGCTGAACAAAAACCAGAATTTTTCCTTTGGCACGAATTAAAAAAAACCGGCTTTAGCCAGAAAGTCCATATCTATTTTGCTTTTTGCGGTATCTGTTCCTTTAGTCTTTTTTTTCAGCATAAATTGTTCAACATACTTGCCGATCATATCTGTTTCGATATTTACATAATCCCCTGTTTTTTTAAAGCCTATGGTTGTAAGGATAGCCGTATGTGGAATAATGCATATGTCAAAACTATCCTCGGAACAATTGTTAATGGTGAGACTGATTCCGTCGACTGCAACAGAACCTTTTATAATCATCTGACGTGAGATGGAAAAAGGGACCTGAATCGTCACAATGGTCATCCTGCCTATATTTTCCCGATTCTTTATGACCCCCACTCCGTCAACATGACCCGAGACAAGGTGTCCGTCCAGCCGGTCACTTAAACGTAAGGCCCGCTCAATGTTTACACGGTCACCCACCCGGGCTCTGGGAAAGGTTGTGATATTATATGTTTCAGGGGACATGTCTATTGTAAACCGCCTGCCTTCAATACTTACAACTGTTAAGCAGGCTCCGTTTACAGCGATACTGTCTCCTAATTTTACCTGTTCAAGGGGAAGATCAGACTCTATGACCAGGACATTTCCCTGGGCTGAAGATCGTATCTGTTTTATTACGCCAAGGCCCTCTATTATTCCTGTGAACATAAGCAAATTTCCGTATTTTCAAAGCTGTTGTTTATAACACCGGCATAACCCGACACAAAAAGCCTGTAAAGATTTCAAAGAAAAAAGTAACGGCTTTTGTGCTTAGTCTTCATGTACTTGTTGGGCTATTAAGCTATTTACCTGAATTGCTTCTGCATGCAATTTTAAGCCGAGGGCACCTATAACTTTAAGAATTGTAGCAAAATTTGGATTTCTTTCTCCTGAGAGGGCCTTGTAAAGACTTTCGCGAGACAAACCGGCATCGCGTGCAACTTGAGACATCCCCTTAGCCCGGGCTATATCTCCAAGAGCCTTAGCAATAAAGGCAGCATCTCCATTTGCCTCCTCAAGGCAGGCTTCAAGATAAGCAGCCATTTCTTCTGGAGTTCGAAGATGTTCCGCAACATCGTATCTGGTTGTAATGATTTTAGTCATGGTATACTCCTATAAATTTTTCGCAAGGCGCAAGGCGGTTTTTATATCTTTGGTTTGGGTACTCTTGTCGCCACCAGCCAATAAAAATATAACCTTTCGGACATGCTTTTTGTAATACACTCGATATCCTGGGCCATAATTAATCCGCAACTCTGAAACACCTTCACCTACGGGTTGAACATCTCCAGGGTTTCCCCCAGTTAACCGTTCTATACGAGCTAAGATACGAGCACGAGCACGAATGTCCGTTAAACCATCAAGCCATTTAAGAAAAATATTAGTTTTGCGAATTTCTATCATGGATTAACTGTAGCCAAAAGGCTACACGTTGTCAACATGTATTTAACTAAGATCAACATAGCCTTCAACCAAAACATCATTGCCGAACAGGGTCACGTCAATATCACGTATCTGGATACTGTCTTTCATTAATGCCGGTCCCAAACCATTACAGATCGATTTTCCGTTATTGCCGCCAAGTATTTTAGGGCCATAAAAAAAATTTATTTTATCTACTATTTTTGCCTGGAAGGCAGATGCAATAACTTTCCCCCCGCCCTCTATCAAAAGGCTCGTGATATTAATGCTCCCCAGGTAATCGATTAAATGCTTAAGGTCGATGAAACCATTTTTTAAAGGTGAATTTACCACCGTGGCTCCTTTTTTTTCAATTCTTTTTTTTTTATCTTTTGAAAAGGAATCCCCGGTTATGATAATTGTTTCTGAATTCGAATCTATCCTCAGTATTTTAGCATCTTCTGAAATAGAGAGGTGGGTGTCTAATATTACCCGCACAGGATCCAGGCAATTTCTTCCATCCAGCCTGGTTGTCAGGCTTGGATCATCCGTTTTAACGGTATCGATTCCCACCATAATAGCATCATATAAATGCCTTAACCCATGGACATATTTCCTTGACTCTTCAGAGGTCACCCACTTTGAATCCCCGGTCTTTGTTGCAATCTGACCGTCTAAAGTTGCAGCACATTTTACAATTACAAATGGACGTTTAGTATTAATATATTTTATAAATATTTCATTTTGCTTTTTCGCCTCATTTTCACAGATACCTGTAGTAACCTCTATTCCAAGATCAGTCAAAGAATCGATTCCTCCACCCTGCACATGGGGATTCGGGTCCCCCATGGCTACGACTACCCGTTTTATTCCGGAGGATACTATTTTTTTTGTACATGGAGGGGTTCGGCCGATATGATTGCAAGGTTCTAAAGTAACATACAGGGTGGCCCCATTGGCAAAAATACCGGCATCATTAATTGCGTTTACTTCTGCATGGGCTTTCCCCACAGCCTCGTGAAAACCCTTTCCCACAATCTTATTGTCTTTGACAACAACAGCACCCACCATGGGATTTGGAGATGTAAAACCCGCCCCCTGTTTTGCAAGGTCAAGTGCTATTTTTATAAAATATTCATCATTCATTTGAAAAATTATAAAGCCACCGTAGATTTTTTAGTGTTTATATGAAAATGATAAATTGTGAATTATAAATTATGAATTAAGGAATTCTACTAATTTATAAAATGCCATTAAACGCTATCTCATTTTCATAT
>JAUVKE010000317.1 GCA_030592105.1 Desulfobacteraceae bacterium | reverse complement strand
ATAAATTGACTTTATCTGAAGATATTCCCTTTCCGGTTATTATTTCGGGTTTACTAAAAAAATAACCCTGAAAATAATTAAACCCCATATCCTTTGCTCTGGAGAATTCATCGTGAGTTTCAACCTTTTCTGCTAAAAATTTTAATTTATACTTCTTTAAAATCAGCAAAATTTTTTCAATCTCTTCAAAGCTTGAAACTGTTAAATCAAATTTTATGATAGACGCAAGTGCTATCAAAGGTTTTAGGCTATCTTTATAAATAAAATCATCAAGAGCAAGCATATACCCTTTTTCAACAAGTTCGGTGCAGGCTTTAACCACCTCATCGTCTACCTCAACATCTTCTAACACTTCTATAATTATTGACTCTTTATGAAATATTTCAGGAATTTTATTTATCAGCAACCCCCTGGTAAAATTAATAAAATTTATTTTATCCCTGGTAATACGTTTTATTCCAATATTTACAAAAGAATCAGTAAGAAGTTTGAGAGTAGCAGCATCTCCATTGACATCAGGAAATATATTCTTAATTCCGTCTCTAAAAAGGAGTTCATACCCAATGGTTTTTTGATTTCTATTCAGTATTGGTTGTCTTGCCATATAAACATCCATTACCGCTTAATCTCCTTTTATATTTTGTTGCACCATCGGCATTCGGATTATTAAGAGCTTCCTTTTTGTTCTGCTAAATCAGTAAAAGCTTTTGCCATTTCATCTAAATCCGATCCTGGTGGAAAGTATTTTACCAGCCCTATTTCAGCCAGCCTTTGCAATTCATCAGGTGCCACAATTCCGCCAAAAACCACAGGTATATCGGCTGCTTTTTTCTCTTTTAGCAGATTCATCAATTTCTGCGCGTAATCAAGACCTGTTGATGAGAGAGAGCCTACAGCTATAATGTCTACATCTTCATCTAAGGCAGCAGCAACAATAGTTTCGGGATACTGGTTCCCTAAATATACAACTTCCATTCCAGTATCCCTTAAGAGTCTGTTTACAACTGTTATTCCCCGGCTGTGAATATCAAAACCAAGTTTTGCAGTTAATACTTTAATCTTTTTCATTACATTGCTCCTTTCATTCCGTAAAATGGACTGTCAGAGGCTTTGCATGGGTGCCGGCGCACTGTTATATCGCACATCTCTTCAAGCGTGGCATAAGCCTTTACCGCTTTCATAGTTGCAGGCATCACATTATCACCATTATCATCGGCCTCTTTAAGTTCAGCCAGAGCTTCCTGTACAGCAACATTATCCCGTTCTTTTTTAAGTTTTATCAATCTTTTTTTTTAATTTATTTTTAAGGTCTGGATCTGTTTTAAAATAAGATATTCCGGATGCTATTGTATCATCACGATAACAGTTAACCCCAACAATCCGTTTCTTCCCTTCCTTTAGATCGTCTTCATGCTGACAGATCGCCCGTTCCCTGTGGCGCAATAACCAGCCTGAGTCAATGGCACCTGCCCAGCCTCCCTGATCCTCAAGTTCTTCAAAAAACTCCCAGGCTTTTTTTTCTATAATTTTTGTAAGACTTTCAACAAAATATGAGCCAGCCAGTGGATCAACAGTATTGGTAATATTGGTCTCTTCCTGGATAATCTGTTGCGTTCTTACTGAAAGAATGGCGGACTCTTCGGTTGGATTGCAAATTGCTTCATCATAGGAACATACATGGAGAGATTGAACTCCGCCAAGTGCCGCAGCCATTGCCTGATAAGAAGTACGTATGGCATTATTCAGTGGCTGCTGATAGGTAAGAGTAGAACCAGCAGTTTGTACATGGAACCTCAAGGTTTTGGTTCTTGGATTTTTAGCATTATATATTTCTGTCATTAATTGAGCCCACATTTTTCTTGCGGCTCTCATTTTGGCTATTTCTTCAAAAAAATCATTATGTGAGGATAAATGAAAAGCCAAATGTGGCACAAAATCATCTACTGTAAGTCCTCTGTCTCTTTGTAAAACTTCATCAATAATCATTACAGCTGAAGAAAAGAGTCCGCCAAGTTCTTCAAAAGCAGTAACACCTGATTCTCTGTAATTATATGATGTGAAGCTGACAGGGTTCCACTTTGGAGCGTTAATTGCGCACCATTCAACCAGGTCTCCGCAGAGCCGTGTAATCTGTTTTACAGGGAGAGTAGCCGGGTCAAAGCAGCCTCCAAAAGAGGTGGGGTCACCTTCTGATGTCCCGTTTACCATATTTAAAGGGATTCCTCTATTTTCCGCCATGGCAAGGTACATTGCCGTATGAGGACATGTTGAATTCATCCCCTGAATAACAGCAGTGGATACCCTTTCGATGGGAAGTCCTTCCAGCATAATTTCCATATCCTGCAAAGAACAGACATTAACTCCGCCTACGCCGAGTTCAATTTCGACTTCAGGAGCTGTAGGGTCAAAACCGCACATGCTGGCGTTATCTATGGCAATGGCAAAGCCTGTGGAGCCACTTTTGTACAGAAGTTTAAAACGTTCATTAGTATCCTGGGCAGAATTAAGCCCGCTGAATTGTCTTATTGTCCATAATCTTTTTCTGTACATGGATGAATGTATTCCACGGGTAAATGGTTCTGCACCGGGGGAACCAAGATCCTTATTATAATCAAGATCTGCAATATCTTCTGGCGTGTACAGCCGTTTGACAGGAATTTCGGAATTCGTGAGAAAAATTTCCTTCCGTTCACCAGATTTTACTTTTTTTATTTTTTTTTTCTTTCATAATAATTATCCTTTTTTTATTAAATCGTTTCCCTCCCCGCTTTCACAAAAAGGGATAATGATTTAAAATTTATAAGGTGTACAATTTCTTAATAATTTACGATATTTATCCATGAAATTAAAACAGATAATTCTTCTGGACATACAGACCATATAATGGCAAAAAAGGGATATTTTTATTAATTGTATAAAGACAATCAGTAAAACATCCCTTTTCATAAATGTATAACATAGTTTTGCTAATATTGAAAAAACGAATTATTTTTGTTTTTGTGCAGCCAAATCAATAAAAGACTGTGCCATTTCATCTAAATCGGTTCCAGGAGGAAAGTACTTTACCAGCCCTATTTCCTCTAATCTGTGCAGCTCATCAGGAGCCACAATTCCACCAAAAACTACAGGTATATCAGATGCGTTTTTCTCTTTTAACAGATTCATCAGTTTTTGACTGTAATCAAGGCCTGTTGATGAGAGAGAGCCTATGGCTATAATATCCACGTCTTCATCCAAAGCAGCGGCAACAATAGTTTCAGGATACTGATTTCCTAAATATACGACTTCCATTCCAGTATCCCTTAAGAGTCTGTTTACAACAGTTATTCCCCTGCTATGAATGTCAAATCCAAGTTTTGCAGTTAATACTTTAATTTTTTCCATTATGTTTTTCCTCCCATTCCATAAAACGGACTGTCAGCTGCTTTGCAAGGATAGCGGCGCACAGTTATATCAACCATCTCTTCGATAGTTGCATAAGCTTTAGTTGCTTTCATAATTGCAGGCATAACATTCTTACCATTTTCGT
>JAUVKE010000039.1 GCA_030592105.1 Desulfobacteraceae bacterium | reverse complement strand
TTGTTTTTGTAGCGTATTTAATAAATTTCGTAGAATTTCTTAGTGCAGCGTAGCCAAAAAATTGCGATTGTTTGAGCGAGGCACGAGCGAGTTTCGCAATTTTGGCGGAGCAAACTTAGAAATTCAAGAAATTTATTAGCAATAGCGGAAAAAACAATTAAACTTCCCGTATTTTCTTTCTTGCAACTTTCTATCCGGACACTACTGACTATTACTGTAACATTTGCCTGCGATTATTAAAAAACCGGAGTTGGTTTTAATTTCGGCCACTATTGATATTCAGATAATAAATCCCATACGGCCCAAATGATAGAACTGAGCTATGGTGAAATTTAAAAAGCTCTGACTGTTTGAGCGTAGCGAGTTTCAGAGGTTTTTAAATTTTATTATAGCTCAGTCTATTGCTGCAATTAGGACCAAGCCCAAAAAATCTATTTCCCCTTAAAAACAGGCTTTCTTTTTTCAGCAAAAGCTGCAAGGGCCTCAATACGATCTTCTGTAGGTATGGTAATTTCATAGGCCTTTGATTCAAGGGGAAGGGCAACCCCAAGGCTGCACTCAGATCCATTATTTAACACAAACTTGGCCTGCTCCACCGCAATGGGACCATTTTTGGCTATCTCTTCCCCCATTTCCATGGCCGCATCCATTAATTTATCAGGTGAAACAACTTTATTAACCAGGCCGATATCAAGAGCTTCCTGCGCATTGATCCGCCTTGCGGTGTAGATCAACTCCTTGGCCTTTGCAAGCCCGATTATTCTGGGGAGCCTTTGAGTACCACCTCCACCAGGAATAATAGCAAGACTTGTCTCGGTGAGTCCCATGAGTACATTTGAAGATGCAATCCTTATATCAGATGCAAGGGCAAGCTCTGTCCCCCCGCCAAAAGCATATCCGTTGATAGCTGCAATTACGGGGACCCTTGCTTTTTCAACAGTAATCATTGTTTCACGGACAGTCGCTATAAAACGACGGACTTGATCGTCTGTAAGAGTCCTCCTCTCAATGAGATCTGCTCCTGCGGAAAAAGCAGATTTTTTCCCTTTTTCCTGAACTGCTCCTGTAATTATTATAACCCTCACCGACATATCAAAATTTGATTCCTTAACAGTTTTTGTCAAGGTTTCAATAAGTTCAAAATTCATGCAATTCATGGATTTAGGCCTATTGAGAGTCAGTATAAGAATACCATTTTCGGTCTTTTCCTGTAATATTACCTGGGACATGATAAACTTTCCTTTGATTAAATAAAAACTTACAAATCGATTAAAGGATTCAACGTTTTAAGAAATTACGTTTTATAAACAAGCTTCAGGTGTGAAGCTGATTAAAGCTTTAAAATTCCTTGAACATATTCATCAAAATTTAAAATTACCGAATGTGGATTCAGGAATTGACTTCAGCAGAGAAACCTCAAATGCTTTTGCCAGGATATCACGGGAAGCTTTAAGTGGTATTGTCCCGTCGTGGAACATCCTCGATTCAGGGTAAAAGGGATGAGCCTGTTCTGTATACCTGTTGATCATCTTCTGCTGAAATTCCTCTGCTGCATTTTCATCCATCTCCACCCCTCTTTTTTTGGCATTGGCCCGTTCTAAAGTGGTCAGAATAAATCCGGCAGTACGCCCCGACATAACCGAAGTACGTCCCCGCATGGTATTAAAAATAAAACAGGGATCATATGCCCTTCCACACATTCCATAATTGGCCGCACCATGATCAGGACCGATAATCCATTGTATCATCGGAACATTTGAACATGCACAGGCCCTGACCATACCAGAACCGTATTTACCTATACCAGCATATTCCTCCTTGGTTCCCACCATGTAACCAGGAGAATTTTGTATATATAAAATAGGTATTTTTTCTGAAGTACATCTCAAAACCCACTCAATGGCTTTTCGGGCTGACTCAACAAAAATAACACCAATACCATTTCCAGCAATAATACCCACGGGAATACCCTTTAATCTGATCTTTCCGCAGATGAGCCCGTCTCCCCTGCCGGGGTTGTAGTTCTTTTTATATTCTGTGAATTTACTCCCGTCTGCAATACAGGCTATAACATCCCTGGTATTTAACCCTTTATATGGATCTTTTGGAAGTATTTTATACAAATCTTCGATGGGGACTTTCGGCTCTTCAGATTCACGCCTGTCAATATATATCTTCTGGGGAGCATCGTTGGCCAGTAGTTCCCGCAGCTTTTCTATACCCTCGTCCTGTGAACGTACAAAATGATCAGCACCCCCTGAAATTGTCGTGTGTACCCGTGCTCCCCCAAGATCTTCCATGGAAACCTCCTCCCCTATGGCCGACTTAACCATGGGAGGTCCCCCTAAAAATGAATAGGACATTTTATCGATCATTATCGATTCGCAGGCAAGATAAACAGTATAGGCACCCCCTGCTGTATTTCCACCTGTACTTAAAGTATACTGTTTTAATCCCTTGGCGGACATTCTGCACATATTATAAAAAAACCGGCCGAACTGTCCCCTTCCTGGAAAAACCTGATCCTGCATCGGCAAAAAAGCACCAGCAGAATCCCCTATATAAACAGTTGGGATTCCCGATTGATTAGCTATATCCTGGGCCCGAAGATGCTTTTTACAGGTAATGGGAAAATACGCCCCAGCTTTTACCCGGCTGTCGTTTGCTATTATCATAACCCAGTTTCCATGAATTTTCCCCAGTCCCGTCACTATACCTGCACTGGGGACATCCTTTACAGCTTCATAGTTAATACCGAACCCTGCCCCTTTGCTCAGTTCCAGAAAATCGGTTCCAGGGTCAACAAGCTGCCCAATGAGTTGACGAACCGGTTGTTTCCCCTGTTTCTCCAGGTGCTTAAGCTGTTTTTCACCACCAGCATTATAAGCCTTGCCCCACATCTCATATAGATTTTCTTCTTCTTTAAGCCAGTGTTTCTGGTTTAAAACACGCTCTTGTTCTTTTCTTTCTTTCCTGGAGATCGGGGTAGATTTTTCTGCCATCATTATCCTCCGTATATGCCTGCTATTGTTTTATCTGATTTGAGCTTATAGATCCGATTGATTATAAAATCACATATTTTTGTACAGCTTTTAAAATCTCTTCAGGATGGTCAAGGACCTGAAAAATTTCAATATCGTTGGGAGATATTTTTTTTTCCTCAACAAGCCGCAATTTAATCCAGTCAACTAATCCGGACCAGTAGTCCGACCCCACAAGAATTACAGGTAGAGGCTTTATCCGTTTAGTCTGAATAAGGGTAACAGCTTCAAACAGTTCGTCAAGGGTTCCAAACCCCCCCGGCATAATTATATATGCGGAAGCATACTTAACAAACATTACCTTTCGTATGAAAAAATATTTAAAATTTAAATTAATATTTGAATACTTATTTGGAGTCTGTTCAAAGGGAAGAAGAATATTCAGCCCTATGGATGCTCCATTCGCCCTTGCTGCTCCTTTATTTGCCGCTTCCATGATGCCGCCTCCCCCTCCGGTTATTACGGCAAAATTATTCCTGGCAAAAAGTTCAGCTATCTCTTCTGTTTTTTTATATATGGGGTCTTCAGGACTGGTCCTGGCCGATCCGAATATACTTACGGCAGGTCCGATATCATGTAAGGTATCTGTCCCTTCAACAAATTCCCCAACAATTTTTAACACACGCCATGCTTCTCCAGGTTTAAAATCATCAACAAGATATTGTTTTTCCATTCTTCCTCTTACGTAGTACCAGAGTAAAATTAATTATTTGAAAATATATAATTACCAGCAGACGGATTGCTGCAGTGCTTACTCCAACTTATTGAGCAGTTATTTTTGGTTTCACCACAACCGTTGCCTGCTTATCAATTTTAAGATATTTTTCAGCAAGCAAAGAGACCTCTTCCCGGGTAATGGATGCATAATCTTTCATTATTGTCCTGCTCCAATCAAGTTGCTCAGGGTGTCCCATTGACCCTGAAAGGACTCTGGCCAGCCAGTAATCATTAGTTTCCATCATATCCTTTATACCGGTGACAGCCGGGTTAATGGCCAGTTTCAATTCTTCGTCCCTTACACCGTTTAACTCAATATCTGTTGCTATTTTTGCGACTTCCTTTTTGACAATATTGATCATATCCGGCTTACAATGGACAAATATCTGAAAAAGACCATAATCTTTGTAAGCCTTGCTGGACAGATTAAAGGCAAAGGGGGAATAAGTGATGGACTGTTTTTCCCTGATTGTATTCATTAATCTATTGGAAAATATCTTGGCCAGAATGGAAATACGACGTGTTCTGCTGATATTCCAGATATCTTCCGTGGGATATGCTGCCACCAAAAGAGCCTTCTGAATTTTGGTATCAATAAAGATCTCCTTTGATTCACCTTCCGGAAATTCAATGGGCCCTTCGAGTTTAACAGCACCTGGCCCATCTCTTTTTTCAAGGGTTCCAAAATATTGTGAAACTTTTTTTTTTATTTCTTCAGGATCAAAGTCTCCCACCACAGATATTTCAATGGCATCGTGATTTAATGGAGGATTAATCCAGGATTTGACATTTTTCAATGTAAGCCTGGAAAATTCATCTAAAAGAGGAACGCCGAATCTCCCATCACCCCCGGCAAGAAATCGGGTTCCATAAAGGGGCATACCCCCATCTATGGTGTGGGCAGCAGAGGCATATCCCTGTTTAAACTTTTCCATTGCAAAAGAATATGCATCCTCTCTGAATCCCGGGTCTGCAACATGGGCATAGAGAAGCTCAAAGAGCAGGGAAACCTCTTTTTTAATGGTTTTACCCTGAAAATAAAAAGAACTCT
The DNA here is from genome assembly GCA_030592105.1 of Desulfobacteraceae bacterium. The sequence continues at coordinate 7,917 of JAUVKE010000039.1, read as the reverse complement.
CCCCTACACCAAATGAGACGTATGTGTTCTTACCAGCCAGAGCCTGCTCCAGGTCATCTTTATCAAGCCCGCCTAACCCGCTTTCATTAATCACCATTTCAGAAAGTTCAGAAAGTCCCGGCAGGCTCCGGGGTTCTGCGGAACGTCCCCTTCCAAACAGAAGTTTAACAGAAATTTCATTGGCCTTAAAATCTGTCTGTTTAAGATTTAAACGAACACCATTTTTATAATCTATCTGGGTTATTCCCAAATCAGATATAACAGAACTTTTAAGGATCTCCCCCGTCCCCACAGGTTCAGACAGATATGGGAAAACCGGACCTTTTCCCTCCTTCGGCTTTATCACCGGCACTTCCATGCTCTGCTTAAAAAGAGCGAGTATATCCTTTTCAGGATCAGATATTTCATCGGAAAATTTTGCGTTTCCGGTTAAGATAACAAGCCTGTGATCCGGTGACCAGGTCTTTTTAAAAGCTTCATGGAGCTGTTTTAAAGTAATTTCTCTTATCATGGAAGAGAGGATTTCTTTTTTTTGCCCAGGGGACATAAAAACCTTGCCGCCATTTACATGCCTTATAAATTCCCGGGCAATGGCGCCGCTGTATCGGGTGGGAGCTTTTTGGGCAGCCGCGTCCAAAGCCGCCATATAATCCTTTTTTACCCTTTCAAGTTCAGAGGAGACAAAACCATATTTTATTGCTTTTCGTAAAGTCTGTTCCAGAAAAGGTAAGGTCTTTTTCCAGTTTTCAGGGCTGCTTTTAGCCGTGATCTCGGCATATTCGACCCTTTGCAAATATATACCGGACCCGATGGAAGCGCTGACAAAAGGGGTGCCGGGCTTACCTATCATCGCATCAATACGATTCTGGACAATCCTGTCTGCGATATCCTTTATAAGCAAATATTTTTGAAACAAAAGGGAATCAGGTACCTCATCTATTATTCTAACGACTTCTATGGTGGACTCAGCACTCCCAACGTCCTTCTCTTCGTGGTAAAAAGCCTTCACACCCCTGTGATCAGTTTTACCCCAGATAATCGGAGGAGGCTCGAAACCCCTGGGTGATAACCCTGAAAAAATATCATTGATTTTTAAAACCACCTCATCAACCTTAAAATCTCCAACAATCACAAGTATCATATTCTCAGGTCTGTAATAGGAATCATAAAAACCCTTTAAAAGTTCTCTATCAGCATCCCTGATTATTTTTTCCTTCCCTATGGGGAGTCGTTTAGATATTTTTACATCGGGGAGTTCAAAGTTAATAGTCTCAACAAAAGTTCTATACATGGATGAATCGCGGGTTCTTTTCTCAGAAAGCACAACCCCTCGCTCCCTGTCTATTTCAGACTGTAATAAAAGAGCACCCCCAGCGTAATCTTTAATCACAGTAAAAGCGTCTTCAATACTCCCTGGTTTCCCATCCGGCAAAAATATATCATAAACAGTCTCAAAAAAGCCGGTGTGAGCATTGGCATCTGCTCCAAAATCCATCCCTATGCTCTGAAAATATTTTACAAGTTCTCCGGGTTTAAAATGGGTTGATCCGCAAAAAAGAAGGTGCTCTAAAAAATGGGCGATCCCCTGTTCATCCCCAGCCTCATTCATTGAGCCAACCTGAACATCAAGGTGGATACTTACCCTGTCTTTTGGATTCTGATTTGTCATCAAAGCATACCTGAACCCATTTGCTAATTTGCCGAAAACCACCGCAGGATCCGGCAGAAGATCACTCCTTTCATGGGGCCACCGGGGCAAATCAGCAGCCTGTTCAGCATAAGCCACGGCAGATATAAAATAAGACAATTGCTCATTATAAGTAAGGGGAAGCAAAGAGAATAGAATAAACAAAACAGCTGGATAGAATAATAAACGAAAAGGATTACACAAATTTTTGATCAATACTTTCAACATATAATATAGTTCCTTAATAAGACGCAGTTACATAACTTCCCGGCCCATACATCTTAAGGTTGTGGGGATGCAATACAAAAAGTAACATTTTTTAGATAAAGGATACTTTTCATCTAACATACTGATTTAATAGCGAATGTCGGACCATGGAATCTTGTCCTTGCCCTCGTTCCCAGGCTCTGCCTGGGAACGGAAAAAAATTTATCATGTACCTTTGCATTACACCCGCTTGTGGAAGTTATAGATCTCACAAGTTCTCAACAATTTCGGGGATTACCTGTAAAAGGCGATGTGATTAAAACGTCGGAAGGTTATTAAATTTTGATTAATAATTTGATTAATAAATAAAACAATTAAAAACAGGTATCAAGGCGGGTAAAAAGTTTAACACCAGGAACATATTTAGTCTTTCAAGGATAGCTCCGATACTTCACGCAGCTATCGCCCAAAATACAGTCTATCTTCGGGCAGAAATCAACAAAACTAAGGTCAGGATGTTAAATCTTCAAGTTTTGCCCTGAGTACTATATTTTCCATTTTGCACTTAATCAATTTTTCGTTTGCCTCACGAAGTCTGACAGATAAAAATTCAGCGATAATCAAATAAAGAATCTTCACCAGCCTGTCCACATCCACCTCAGGCCCTATTCTTGCTTTAGCCGATGTATCAATGGCAAGACAGATGGTTTTACCCTCAGAGGAGACCGTTTCAGCTCTGCTGAAATTATCGAGAAACCGTTTTTCTCCAAAAATGTCTCCCACCCTATTAAAGGTATGTATGGCAATACCCTTTTTAAAGACCTGAACCTTACCCGACATTATAAAATAAAGCCAGGGATCATTACCACCCTCTTCGATTATATTTTCTCCATCACCATACTGCCTGATCTTGCAAATCTTTAGGAGATGACCAAGATCTTTTGTTTCGATCCCCTTGAATGCCGGTATGGCATAAAGGCGGTTAATATTTGCCAAATTATCTTTGAGGTATTTTGATTCAATCATAATAAAAATGTATTTAAAATTTTATACCTGTGAAACATCTTTACAATTTACATGGCATTCTGCAGCATTAGGGGGCCCATTAGTCGTATATATCAGGCTCTGGGAATTTGCAGAAACTCTTCCGCTTTTTTCATTTCCACAGGATACTCTTTAATAATGCTGATGATATCTTCCTGTGTAAGGTCAAAACAATCTAAAAATCTTTGATCTATGCGACAGATAAGACCTTTATCATAAACCCCTGACATATAAATTTCTGCGGCATAAAAAAGAATATTATTTAAGGCTGTTAAAGTATTAAGCTCATTATTTTTTATTTCAGAAATGTCCTGATGATGGCTCCTTATGGCACCGATTAATGGCTTGGGGAAGTTCCATAATTTAGCCACCAGGGCTCCCACCTCGGCGTGATCTATGCCGAAAAATTCCTTTTCTGCCTCAACCACACCCAATCCACCATCCATCATAAGGGAAAACATGGCGTCCAGATTATCAGCAATAAAACTATCAATTACCAACTTACCAACATCATGGAGCAAAGCGGCTGTAAAAAGTTCGTGGGAATTTTCTTTGCCAATCTTTTGTGTTAGGAGCTGGGAAATAATAGCCGTTGCAATACTATGCTTCCATAGTTGCCCGGGATGCAGACCGTATCCTCTCTGGGGATCATTAAAACCGACCTGGCCTCCGCAATCAGCAAGAACAATTTTTACAATATTTCCGGGGCCAAGATAAACCACAGCATGCTGCAATGAACTGACCTCTTTTTTTAAGCCAAAATAACTTGAATTACACAACCTTAAACAGTTAGACGTTAATGCCTGATCAAGTTGAACCGTATTTACAATATCATCTACACTCGAGTCAGGATCATTTGCAAGTTTCAGTACGCGCATGGCGATTTCCGGAAATGCCGGCAGCTTGCCAATAGATTTAATAATCGTTTCCAACTGGCTGTTTGTGGCCATGCCTAATCTCCTTTTGTTGAAACTATTCAGTTAACGCGTATATAGATTTTTAAACAATTAATTTCAGGCCTTCTACCCTTAACACAACTTTTCAAGATACCCACGCCATAATAAATTAAAATAGTTTTTCCATACTCAAAAAAATATGCTATAAGGTGGCATCTATTTTTCAGGCATTACTTGAATTCATATTTTCCAGCAAAAATATTAATATAACTTTGCGATAAAAAGGCACCTTAGTCAAGCAAAAACCGACAGTTGACCAATGGAATTTAGATCATACAATACAGAAAAGCAACCCATTGAGACGCGTTGGTGTCCCAAAAGAGAGCAATGGATTGCAGTTGCGGTCTGTCGAATAAAAGCCGAAAAACATCAGCGATGCAGGCTCTGTATGGCTAAGTGGCGGCAAACCTCTTTATTTGATCTATAGATCGTCACATAAATAATTTCACTGTGTTATCGGCCGCCTGCGTATTTTAATACGCCTTCCTCACTCTGGCCTTGTGCCAAATTTTAAAATCAGGCAATTATGTAACGATCTATAAGTTACTATGAAATTTTATAACACTGCCGGACCAATGGAAAATACAGGCTGATTCAAAATAAAAAAACGGAGTAAATTTAAATGGGACTATTAACCTCATCTATTTCAATCACACGATACAAGGTCAATGGAGAACTTCAAACCCCAATTAAAGAAAGCATTTATAATGGCCTTAGAAAAAATCTGATCCAGGATATTGACAAACAGCCCATCGATAGAGTCATAGGATGGACATCCTTTGAAAACCCTTATATCCCTAACTTTCAAGAAGAATCTCTTTTTTTTGGCTCTCATATTATATTTTCCTTAAGAATTGACAAAAAAACTCTTCCCACAAAGTTGATAAAAAAATTTGTTGCCATTGAAACTGCAAAGCTACTTAAACAGTCCGGGCGTGAATTTCTCTCGACAAATGAGAAAAAAACAATAAGGGATGAAGTAATTGACAGATTAAATCAGGGAATTCCGGCAACGCCGAACATTTATGATGTTATATGGAATTATGAAGAAAAAACTATCTGGTTCTTGTCAAACCTCAAGGCCGCCAATGAAGAGTTGGAGACCCTGTTTTTAAAATCCTTCGACCTGACCATTTTAAGGCTTTTCCCCTACACAGGGGCATATTTCATGAAAACTTTATCAGATTCTGAAAAAGACTTATTAACAAACGTAGCATCTACACAATTTTCGGAGTAAATATGATTGATATGGCAGCTGCCTATAACAGGTATAAATTTTTAGGTTATGAATTTTTAACATGGACCTGGTATACATTGGAACATGAGCCGGAAAAATTAACCGATGCCGATCATAATGAGATAGATCTTAAAATCGGGAACAGGCTTGTTCTCGAAAACCGGACAAACAACAACATAGAAAGCATAACCATCAAAGGGGACGATCCAGGGCTTGAAGAAGGACTTTTGGCCTTAAAAAAAGGGGCGTTTGTTACCGAGATGGAACTTTTACTGCAGGAAGGTGATTTCCAGTGGCAATTTAGTATTAAAGGTGAAAGTCTGAATATAAGTGGAATAAAAACACCTGCAACGGGGCCGGTTGAACAAAAGGATGATATTGAAGGGGCTGTCCTTGAAAAGATTTTTCTCCTTGAAAAACCGGTTTCCCTCCTTGATGCTTTATATGAAAATTTTATTAAGGCAAAAATTTCTCCAGGGTGGAATCAAGACACTGCACATAAAATAAAAAAATGGATTACGCCTTAAGGGACTGGAAATAATCGTTTAACTGAAGGTTAACAAGAAAGTAAATATAAGCGTAATCAGTTTTAGGCAAGCCCTAGTTGATGCCGGATTAAGGCACTCAAACTTTTTTTAATTTCTCGATGTCTTGGTATCGGCGCTTTCTGCCCTGTTCGAGGATTCATGTAGAGGTCGTGATTTGAACCATGACGGTATAAAAAGCACCCCTCGCTTATTAATTGACGGATGAACTCACGTCGTTTCAAGAAGTTAACTCAACAACAACATGATTTCGCGTTGCTGGAAAAAAATCCAGTGGCTCGCTATTGAGCATTAACTTATAAGCATCCTGGATGTTTTCTTTAAGCTCCTGCAAAGTTTCGCCCTGGCTGAACACACCAGGAACCTCAACAAGCCGACCAACAAACCAGTCTTCATCTTTCCAGTACTCTAATGTTAATTTTGTCATTGCTATCAACCCTCCGACTTATTATACTATTTAATTAAATCGCTACCACCTTTGCCCTAAAAATTCAACCAAAATTCAATAAGGAACGGAGATGAAATAAGTTGAGCAGAAATAGCGCAGGATTTTGGCCCATATACAAGGCGCATTAAAGGTTGCATACTATACGTATTCGGCCTTTGATGCAACGAAGTAGATGGGTCAAAAGACAAGCTATTTCGTTCAACTTATAAAATTTTCGTTCCTAAGTTTCTCTTTTCCATTTTCGTACAAACAGGGTGCAGGTACATAATGCATCACTTTTATAGATTGTCGTATAGTAAAGTTCACTGCGTCAAATGTACTACTGCGGTTAAAATTTCGTACTTCCTTAAACTTAAAAAAATTTTATCATTTTTGATCAGGCACCATTGATTCTGACCAGAACCGAAGCTACCGGGCTTTTTTCTTCCTTTTCTTCTTTTTCAGCCAGGCCTCATGTTCATCTATCAGAGCCTGGGGACTCTTTTCCCCTCTCACGGGAGTAATAGTATGAGCATAAGCCTTTTTGCCTACTTTTATCACTTCAATATCTTTATGCAAAAACTGCTGAATCTTTTCAAGCAGTTCTTTTTCATCTTTACTGCAAAAAGAGATTGCATCTCCTTTATTGACTCCACGTCCGGTCCTTCCCACTCTGTGCACATAATTTTCAGGATCCACGGGCAAATCATAATTTATAACATAATTAACATCCGGAATATCAATCCCCCGCGCTGTTATATCTGTGGCAATCAGGAGATTGCATTCGCCCTGCTTGAACTTTCTTATCACATCAGATCTGTCAGCCTGTTCCCTGGCCCCATGAATAGTAAAAGATTTTATTTGAACTCTTTCCATTGCTTTTGCCACTCTTTCGGCACGAACCCGTGTTCTGACAAAAAGAATAATCTTACTGTCGGGATTCTCATTTACAAACCTCTCTAAAAAAAACCGTTTGTCATCCATTTCAACAAACATGACAAAATGAGAAACATTTTTTGCCACAGGGTCCTCCGGAGATATCTGGATCCTTATTGCAGAACTTTTAACCTGGGAAAAAGCAAGCTTTTTTATCTGTTTATTTATTGTCGCAGAAAAAAAAAGCGTTTGATGCTTTCTGGTGAGTATCCTTTTCACAGATTTGATATCCTCTATAAATCCCAGGTCAAGCATATGATCAGCTTCATCAAGCACCAGGGTATCAACATTTTTCAAATTTATATAACCCTGATTAATAAGATCAAACATACGTCCAGGTGTTGCAACAAGAATATCTATCCCATTTTGCAGGTTTTTAACCTGTAAATCCTGTTTTACTCCCCCATAAACAGGAAAAACTTTTACCCTGGTCTGCTTTGTGAGTTTCATAAAAAATTCACCGATCTGCAATGCCAGCTCACGGGTGGGAACCATGACAATACACTTAATACCGGAAGATCGTTTACTTTTTTTCCTACGATTAATTTTATCAATAATGGGGATGGCAAATGCTGCTGTTTTACCTGTCCCTGTTTGCGCTATGGCAAGAACATCTTCACCCTTCATTATTGAAGGTATTGACTTAAATTGTATATCCGTGGGTTTCTTAAAGCCGAGCTGAAACAGATTTCTTTTAATTGACGGTGAAATGTTGTATTTATCAAATTTCATATTTTTTTATAATAGTACCTATAATTCATTTAAAAATTACATAAAAAAAGGCTACAAAGCATACGCTTGTAACCTTTAATTATTTTTATGGCTGGGAGACAAGGATTCGAACCTTGGTTGGCGGAGTCAGAGTCCGCAGTCCTGCC
>JAUVKE010000013.1 GCA_030592105.1 Desulfobacteraceae bacterium | reverse complement strand
CGAAGCACCGGAATACTTACCCTGCTTCTGGCCTTTTTGAAATCATCAATACTCCCTTTAAAGAATGCCTGATCTGTTAAAACAGAAAGAGCAGCAGCACCCCCTGTTTCATATTCAGCAGCATAATATTCCGGATCCAGATTTTCACAAATATTCCCCTTTGAAGGGGATGCCCGCTTAATTTCCGCTATGACATTTACTCCTGACTGGCCAGGCTCTTTTAACGCCTTAAAAAAAGAACGTCTCCCCGGTGCCGGATCCAAGTGCTGTTGAAGCTGATTTTCAGAAATATTTCTTTTTGCTTCTATTACCTCTTCTTTTTTACGATCAACAATTTTTTCTAATATATTTTTTGCCATTACACGCTCTCAGACAATTTCACAAGCTCTTCTAATTTCATTATCGCGGCGCCACTGTCTATGGAATCTTTTGCCATGGATATACCCTGCTTAAAATCTTTGGCACACCCTGCCGCAACAAACGCAAAAGCGGTGTTTAAGACAACCACATTACGTTTGGGTCCTTTTTCCCCTTTTAGTATACTCCTTGTTATGTCGGCATTCTCCCCGGGGGTTCCCCCTGCAAGATCAGCAGGTTTAGCCCTGTCACCAAAAAATTGTTCAGGATTAATTTCATATGTTCTGATCATACTGTTTCGCAACTCTGTAACCCGGGTGGGTGCGCATACTGAAACTTCATCCAGCCCGTCATAACCGTGGACAACAAAAGCATGGTTGGATCCAAGCAGGTTCAATGCTTTGGCAAACATTTCTGTTAACTCGGGTTTATACACGCCAATGAGCTGACGGTCGGCACCTGCAGGGTTTGTCAGAGGCCCCAGCATGTTAAAAATCGACCTGAGACCTATTTCCGCCCTGGCTTTTGCCGCATACTTCATTGCTTTGTGAAAAAGCGGGGCAAATAAAAACCCTATTCCAGTTTTTGATATGGTCTTTTCAATAAATTCCGGGTCTGCGTCTATTCTTACACCGAGATTTTCTAAAAGATCGGCACTGCCGCAGGTGCTGGAGATGGAACGGTTCCCATGTTTGGCGATTACTGCGCCACCACCTGCTGCAACAAAAACAACCGTGGTGGAAATATTAAATGTCCCTGCGCCATCCCCGCCTGTACCACACGTATCAAGGAGAGAAGGTACGGATATTTTCACAGGCCGCGCATTTTTACGCATGGCCCTTGCGGCACCTGCAAGTTCCACAAAGGTTTCCCCTTTGGTTGCCAAAGCACCCATAAATGCCCCGATTTGAGCATCGGTTATATTTCCTGCAAAAATATCAGAAAACATATGATACATTTCCGACTCACTCAAATCAACTTTTTGAATAATTTTAGACAGATATTCCCTGAACATTATTACCTTTCTCCATTGGTAAGTTTCAAAAAATTACTTAAAAGGTGCATTCCCGACGGAGTCATAATCGATTCAGGATGAAATTGTATCCCTTCTGTTGGATTTTCCTTATGCCTTATTCCCATTATTTCATTATCTTTAGTTTTAGAAGTTACTATTAAACAATCCGAAAATTTTTCGGAAGAGACAGAAAGGGAATGATAGCGCATTGCTGTAAAAGGAGAGTCTATCCCTTTATACAAGCCTGATCCATCAGAATAAATCTTTGAGGTTTTTCCATGCATTATACGTTTTGCAGGGACTATTTCACACCCAAAAGCGGCAGCAATGGACTGATGCCCCAGGCAAACCCCTAAAATCGGTATTTTATCCGAAAATTCTTTTATTGCCTTAACAGAGATGCCAGCAGCCCCTGGCCCCCCTGGCCCCGGAGATATTACAAGACCGGCCGGATTCATGGCAACAAGCTCTTCCAGAGTACAGACATCGTTTCTAAGCACCTGTACATCTGCACCTAACTCCTCAAGGTACTGGACAAGATTGTATGTGAATGAGTCATAATTATCAATCATCACGATCATATCATATATCTCCGCTCAGAGGTGGCATCCTGCATAAGCTGCAAAGTCCTTTGTATGGACATTGCCTTATTTACAGTTTCAACCCTTTCCCGTTCCGGATCAGAATCGTAAACTATTCCTGCTCCTGCTCTGACTGTTAAACGATTACCCTCAACACATGCTGTACGAATGGTTATGGCCATATCCATGTTGCCGTTAAAAGAGATATACCCCACTGCACCCCCATAGGGTCCCCTGGGTTCTTTCTCCAGATCAGCTATAATCTCCATTGCTCTTACCTTGGGTGCTCCTGATAATGTTCCCGCAGGAAATGTGGCTCTTATCAGGTCCCAGGCGTCACAATCCGATTTCAAACGACATGTAATATTGGATACTATGTGCATCACATGGGAATAACGTTCAACCTTCATCAAGTCGGTTACTTCCACAGATCCTGTTTGCGCCACTCTTCCAAGATCATTACGTCCCAGGTCCACAAGCATAAGATGTTCCGCCCGTTCCTTTTCATCTGCAAGGAGTTCCTCTGCCATATAATTATCCTCTTTTTCATCGGCTCCCCTGGGCCTGGTTCCTGCAATGGGGCGAAGATTTGCAATTCCATTTTCAAGCCTGACCATTGTCTCAGGAGACGAACCCACCAGGACAATATCGTCAATATGCATAAAAAAAAGATATGGAGAAGGATTAACATATCTTTGGACCCTGTAAAGTGACAACAGGTCCCCGGGACAATCACAGGTAAAAGGCTGGGATATCACGGCCTGGATCACGTCTCCGGCTAATATGTACTCTTTAATTTTTTTTACAAATGACCGATATGTTTCCTCTTCAAATACAGGCTTTAAATTGTAATCCCCCTTTTCTGCAGTCTTTTCTTGCTCTGGCACAGGCTGCCGTAAGATATCAAATGTGGAATAAATACGTGCCATGGCAGATTCAAATTCCAGATCAAGATTTTTTGTATCGTCCAAAAAAGTAATCAGAACACCCATAAGGGTATTTCGAATATTATCAAAAATAAGAATCTCATCAGGTATTATAAATTGGGCTATTGGTTTATGTTCCGGCAAAAGATTTGGTATCTTCTCAAAAAAAGATACTGTTTCATAATTCATGTAACCCACCAGCCCCCCCCAGAATCTGGGAAGCTCCGGCATGGAGGCAGGATTAAAATGCCCCATAAAATCTTTTAAAATATTGAAAGGATCCCCCAAATGAGGTATTTTTTTCACTGAGCCTTTTTCTTCTATTAATACAAACTGCGAATAAACAGAAATAAAATACCTTGCAGAGGCCCCTATAAAACTATATCTTCCCCATCTTTCCCCCCCTTCAACACTTTCAAAAAGAAAAAGAGGACTTTTATGTTTATATATTTTTTGTAATAAAGAAACAGGTGTCTGGGTATCTGCTAAAATTTCAACACAAACCGGAACCACATTATGCTCTTGAGCAAGCTCTTTAAACCGCCTGCTGTCAGGGAATTGTCTTAAAAACATTATACCTCTTCATGGGGTCCAAATCTATAGATTTTATGGAAGATCTTAAGAAATAGAGATTTTCATGGTAAAATAATGATAAAACTTTTATAAATTTCGATAATCTGATAATTTTATCAAAACAGGTACTATTGTCAATCATTCTTGAATTATTCTATGGATTTCCAGATAAAATTATAACTTTTTCATGGGAAAAGATTTGAAGATTCTAAAACTTACATTTGATGAATTCAAAAATAAACTGTATGAAAAATACGGCAAAGGCAAATATCATGCTGCAGCGGCTTACAGAGAAATCTTTTTAAATGGAAAAACGAATTTTGAAAATATTAATGAATTTTCAAATTCACTTTATTTAGCACAGGAACTGAAAAAAAACATAGAATTAAATCTTTGGCCCATTTCCGACCAGATAACAGAGCAGGGGGTAACAAAAATAATTACTAAACTGGAAAACAATCTTCAGATTGAATCTGTAGTTGTTCCCATGTTTAACCATAAAACCCTATGCGTATCCTCCCAGGTGGGATGCAAAATGGGATGCTCCTTTTGCGAAACCGCAAAACTCGGTTTTATACGAAATCTATCCACAGAAGAGATTGTAGGGCAGATCTACACTGCTAAAACAATAATGGGGCATGACATAAGAAATATCGTTTTCATGGGGATGGGGGAACCTTTTGATAATTTTGATAATGTTATCCATGCCATAAGAGTTATAGAAGATCAAAGGGGGCTCAATATCGCAAAAAGCCGTATAACCATCTCAACGGCAGGAAAGGTTGATGGAATATTAAAACTTGCAAAATTAAACTGGAAACGTATCAATATTGCTGTATCATTAAATGCCTCGAATGAGGCTATCCGATCAAGGCTAATGCCGATAAATAGAAAAACATCAATGCAAAACCTGCGCAGAGCATTAATGGCATATCCTTTAAGCAAAAAAAATGTTTTTTTTATTGAATATGTTTTAATCAAAGGAATTAACGATTCCCCTGAACACGCAAAAGAGCTGGCTCAATTTTTAAAACCCCTTAGAACCAGGGTAAATCTTATTTCATACAACCCAGGGTCTGATTCTGCTTTTGAAACGCCGGATGCCCAGGGGCTGGAAAACTTTCGCTGCCAGCTGGTGGCAAACAATATATTTGTTCGTGTGCGATCTGCTAAAGGCCAAAATCTTATGGCAGCATGTGGTCAGCTGGGCAATTCAACCCTGGGGCAAAAATATCCCTCCATACCGGATGCTGTTAACCTGTAATTCATAAGGGCTCGCTCAAAAATAACTTCACGATAAATTTGAATATTATTCACAAAATATTTTTTACGATCATTAACTATGCTTAACAACTACAAACTTTTAATAGAATACGATGGCACCTCCTACCATGGCTGGCAGCGTCAAAAAAAAGATCGGACAATTCAAGGAGAAATTGAAAGGGCGATCATGACCATGACCGGTGAAAAAATTACCATTTCAGGTTCCGGCAGAACAGATGCCGGAGTTCATGCCCTGGGCCAGGTGGCAAATTTCTCATGCAAAGCCAAAATTCCCCAGGATGCATTCCAAAGGGGAATTAACAGCCTCATTAATGAGGATATTGTAATAAAAAAATGTACAGAAACCGATGAAAAATTTCATGCAAGGTTTAATGCAAAAAGTAAAGCCTACAGGTATTGGATATTGAATCGACCCCTCCCTTCAGCCATATTCAGCAAATATTCCTGGTTTATACGAAAAAAACTCGATATTAACGCCATGTCTTATGCAGCTGAGCATTTATCAGGAACCCATGATTTTAAAGCCTTTGAAGGATCGGGAAGCCCAAGACCAACCAGCACAAGAACAATTTCAAATATCCATTTTAAAAAAAATAAAGATGGTTTTCTGACTTTTAACATTGAAGCAAACGCTTTTTTAAAATACATGGTGCGTAATATTGTGGGGACCCTTGTCGATGTGGGACGGGGGAGGATAACACCAGACTATTTTAAAACAATACTTTTATCAAAGGACCGTTCCATGGCCGGAATCACCGCACCTGCAAAGGGATTATTTTTAATGAAAGTGGCCTATTAAATCCTTGCACAAATAAAAATTTTTCAATCAATAACAAAAAAAATAACCGGACATAATTAATGCAAGATCTCAAAGAAGAACTGTCTGATACCATCAGAATCATTTTGTTTAACAATCCAGATTTTATTGCCACGTATATGGCTGTTTCAAATCTGCAATATATAATCAAGGCATCTCCTGAAGTTATTACTTTTGAAGCTATAGCAGCTTTAAAAAGTATCCTGGAAAGTTCAAAACACTCTTCTGAAAAACAAATTTTCTTTTTATATAAAAAAGCTGCGGACGCCATTTGCTCCATACTGCTTAAAACAGTTAACCCGGAACTGGCAAAAGGTTCATTTGAAGCGCTCAAGCAAATCATCAAAACTTCAACATGTAAACGCCACAAAGCAGCAGCAGAGGCCCTGGGCTCTATAAAACTAAACATAACCAGCCCGATAAATTGTTCCATAAAAGGGAGCGATGAAATTTCTGATGCACCTATCCTTGGGATAGAAGATCTCTACAAAAAAACATCCCATGAAACCGACAAGGATATCAAATGGATCGGGAGAAGCCTGATAAAACCCATTAAAAAGGACTCCCTCCTTGTTGTCAAGCTTCTGCGTACGGAGGATTCACCTTTATCCCTCATCAAAGAGGCTATCTGGATGAAAAACCTCCACCAAACTGCCGGAAAATTTACCATTAGATTCGAAATTCCCGAACCAATAAATATAGACAAAAACTATCTTTTCAGATTAAAAAAATTCCCCCCCGGCATCCCTGAAGAACTCGAAATCCATCCGCAACATTATGCAATAGCATTTAAAGTCCACAGAGATTATTTTATTTATCCCAATCATCACGATGAAAAAAATCCCATTTCAGAACAAGAGTTTGAAGAAATCTTGCTCCGAAATACCTGGCTCCTCGGAAAACTAGCCGCACTCGGCATAATTCATACAGCGCCCATCCCCCTGTTTCACAACCGTGTACAGCAAAACAGGAGACGTGATCATGGGATTTATCAATGGCAAAGAGGGGGACGCCTTGACCGCTGGCTTCACTCCTGCCGATATCCAAATATAGGCTTAACAGGATTAAGAGATTTTGAGCACTTTGCTCCCCTTGAAAGATCTCCCAGAAAACTTTATCAGCATATAGGCAACCACATATTAAGCCTTATTTTAATCACAGGAAGCTACTTTCGAAATAAGGATTTTAAAAGATCAGGTTTTACTGATGCAGGGGAACCGGTGGATACCAGAGACCTTTTTAACGAACCCTTGCTGGAAAAGCTTCTTGAAAAAATATTTCTCATGTATTATCAATCTTTTACAGGAAACAGTTTCCAGGGTGACCTCCCCTTTGACATACCAGCCCTCACAAACCGGATAATCGAGGAGATGGGGGTAGATTCATACATGGAGGAATTTTTAAGATCCACCGATCAAAAGGAGATGACAGATAATGAATTCAACAATTATCTGACCCATACAGGACATTCAACAAAAGAGATATCCCAAATTGAAAAAGGGGTAAGGGATATAACCGTCTACACAGGTCCCCATCTCGGCAGCTTCAATAATAGGATTTCCATTCCAGAACTTATTGAATATACTGCAACCGTTTCTGCCTTTTGCATTGCCGGCAGATATATAAATAATGAGAGAATGTAACTATTTTTAGCCAGGCAATAAAGCCTGTATAACCAGCATGCCCTGTCGGGCACAACAAAATATGAAAATGAAATAGCGGTTAATGACATTTTATAAATTAGTAGAATTCCTTAATTCATCATTCATCATTCATAATTCATCATTTTCATATAATTTGCTATTGGAGGTTTATATGGATTTTTTTTTAACGAAAAATAAAAAAACACCCAATGAAGCCGGATTGCCGGAGAACCCTGTAAACATGGAGACGCAGGAAACCTTTTTCACAGCGATTCGAGCGCTATTATATTGTTTAAAGGAATTTTCCCTGGACATTGAAGAGTTAAAGACCAAAGAATATCGTAAATCAATGGAAAATTTATCTGAAAAATTTATGGCTGGAAATAGAACAAAAAAAATTCTTTCAGCTTTTGATAAAGATAAAAAAAAGATTCTTTTATTCATAAACAAGCAGAAGAGTTATATTGATGACCGGGAAAAAGAATTCAGGGATATCATAGAACTGCTGAACAAAGCCATGCTATCCTTAAATAGTGAAAATCAAAATTTTAATCAGAAAATTTTTCAAAGAAGTGAAAAAATTGAAGGAATAACCCTGCTTGACGATATCAAGGAGATAAAAAACGCCTTAAAGCAAGAGGTTAACCATATTAAAACAGCAATAACAGAAAAACAGAAGTATGATGCAGATCACCTGAACATACTTTCAAGCCAGGTCAACTCCCTTAAAACTGAATTAAAAAAAGCAAAAACAGCTGCTGTGGTTGATGGCTTGACAGGCCTTCGTAACCGAAAAGCTTTTGATGATTTTATAGCAGATCTTGTGGCGCAAAATTCTGTTATCGACTCCGAATTTTCCATCCTCATGGTGGATATTGATGACTTTAAACAGGTCAATGATCTTTACGGCCATCAAACAGGCGACGAGGCACTGACCACAGTTGCTCAACGCTGTGAAAAGTTAACCAGAGACACCGATTTCTCGGCAAGATATGGCGGAGAGGAGTTTGTGATTATTCTCATGGGGGCATCATTAAAAAACGCTATCAAAAAGGCTAATCAAATATGTAACGATATTAGCTCAACAGATCATTTAATGAAAACACTTCAAGACAATAAAAAATTAAAACTTACAATCAGCATAGGGATTGCAACTTTCAACAAAAAAGATACAGCTGAAACTGTCATTGGCAGGGCAGACAAGGCTCTTTATGCTGCCAAAGCACTTGGCAAAAACCGGGCTGTTTCTGAAGAGTATATAAAATAGACCGCAACTTCCAATGCTTTTCCGGTAATACTGTGAAAATGAATCAATAGCGCCTGGCTATGAACTTCCCGTATTTTTCTCTTGCAACTCCCTAACCGGACGCTACTGAAAGCAAATCAGACAAAAATAAAGAAAAGGTTATTAAGATTATTATGGCGTTAAAGAGGATGCTTGTTCTTTAATCGTATAACAAAGCAATACAGAAAGCGAAGATGTAATTGTGACAAAAAGCCAGGCCAGTTGATAATCTATTTCTGCTATGGCGCCAAACATAATCGGGCCAAGAACCATCCCTATCCATGCGATTGTAACACCCAGGCCTGTAGCACGTCCGGCAAGCTCAGTACCGCAAAGCTCGACAATAAGGACACCGGCAACCCCTTGAAAACCCAAATAAGAAAATCCAAAAAATGCTACTATGGGAATAAAAAATAAAGCCGGTAAATTTTGACCTAACAAAAAAATCGTAAACGAGCTTGCCATAGCCAATGCGCATATAATCTTCATTACCGGAAGCCTCCTTCCGGCAAACAATCTATCACTTACAAGTCCCCAGAAAATTCTTGCACAGCCGCCGCATACCATTGCTATTGCGAGAAAAGAACCTGCCAGAGCCGGGGTTAAGCCCAAATCTTCTTTTAAGTATAAAACAAAAAAAGCTACTATACTGCTTTGGCCCGTGCAAAGCAGCGTCATTATCAGACATGTGAGAAGTAAATTTTGATTTTTCACAAGATCGAGCAATGTTATTTTTTGTGAAGATTTTTTTACATGTTCAATTTCAATTTTATCATCAGGGGTCTCTTTATAAAACAGGTATACTAAAATTCCTGTTAAAACAGAAAACAGACCTGCTGTAAATACAGCAAAGTTCCAGTTTCTTACACCGGCAAGATAAATTAAAAATATGCCCGCAATTGCCCCTCCTGCTGTAACGCCCATTTGACGTATTCCAAAGGCGGTTGCCCTGTTTTTTGCATCAAACCATATTGTAAGACCTTTTGAAGCTATGGGATTAATCATGCCGTAACTGGCACCCATAAATACAACCAGAACCAGCAGATAAATATAACTGCTCACAAAGCTTGCCAGAATCATGGCTGTTCCCATCAGCATCATACATATAAGAAGATTTGACTTCACGCTCCAGCGGTCTACAGATACGCCTGCCGGTATGCTGCAAATAACAGAAAATAAATATAGAGTAGATGTTATGAAACCAAATTTTATATTATCCAAAGAGAATGCTTCCTTCATAAACGGACCCAGAGCTCCCCATGCATAGGCACTAAGAGCAAGCACAATTTGGGCAACAAGCAGTATTCCGAGTATGACCCATGCGTATTGATTTTGACACTTATCTTCAGCCATATTATTCCCTTTGATAAATTTAATTATCTGAGAATCTATAGGTTTTTTCTTAACATTTTTGTATTGCACCCTTTAAATAGATTCAAACGGTTTTAAAATTTTAATCGGGCTTGGCTCTAATTTCAGCAATAGACTGAGCTATAGGCCATCACATAAATATTTTCACCTGTTACCGGTCGGAGATATACGATTAATATTATCTCCTCCCTCTATCCTTGTAAAATCATTTATATAAAAAGCTATATACCAGAAAAAAAACGAATAAAGGTAATTAAATAACTTTCTTAGCTTTTTCTGAACGCCATCTTTCTTCTCCTGTCCATACAAAATAAGACAGAATGTCACAAAAAAAGTAAAAAATGTCTGACATCCCACACCTTCGAAAAACTCTATTTTTTCTAAAATATATTTTTTTTTAATAAATACGATAAGTTACTTCTTAAGTAATATAGGTCGGCGTTATTTTTGCAAGTTATTTTGAAGTTGCAAATAAAGTTATTATGATTTATTATTATTTTGTCATAACTTAACACTTTTTACCACTGCACCCCCATGAATATATTATTCACAATGTAGTCTGTTTCTACAAAAGCAGGTTTGCAAATGATTATAGATTATTAAATCAGTAGCTTGTTAAGTGATATGTAATAATATAACATATTTATTTTATAGTGACCTAATTTTCCAGCGTATTACATCTGTTAATTTGTATGTATTTTTTTACCTTTGATTAAACGATTCCCAAGACATGCTTTTAGATAAATAATTTTATTTAACATTAAGTTAACTCTGAAAGGAGATAAACAATGGCAACAACTACAAAAGATCAGGAGATTCAGGAGTTATTAGACAAAAGACAGTACTGGTGGTGGGCAGAAAAAGCCCGCTCAAACAGGGTTGATTATTTGAGAAAAGCCGTATGGTCAAAAGCTTCAAAAGGGGCTTCCTATCTCCCTGGAACAAAGGCCTGTGAATATGGCCCTAAAATTTACGGAGAGGTTTTTAGTCGGCCTGAAGCAAATTATGAACCATATATGGTTACATGGTCAAAGGCATTGGCAAAGGTTAATGACGAAATACCTATTTTTATCGTTGACCAGGCCAGAATAATCGGTAATTGTTCTTCTGCTCCCCATAAAATTTTCAGGGTACCCAATGGGTCATTCTCCTTTAATGAAGATTTTTTTAATGATAAAGACGAGTTGATTGATCTTGATGAGCGCGATGCAGTGGAAAAAGCCCTGGAAATTATGAAACCTTTTACACAGCAGGCTCTCACTGAAAGAGTTTTAAGTAAGCGGCAGATGATTATGTGCAGAACATCCCAGACATTTACAGGCGGTCCCCACCTTGAGACTACTGCATACTGCACATCCCACTTTGGGTATTACAAAAAGGGTTACAATGAAATCCTCAAAGAGATTGACGGCCATTTAAAAGAGGCGGATGAGATCCTTTACAAAGTTGGCGCAAGACCCGATTTTGATAAAGAATACCATTACCTTCAAAGAATCGATAACTGGAAGGCGATGAAGATCACCCTTGAGTCTGAAATTCGCCATGCCGAACGATTAAGCAGACTTGCAAAAATAATAGCAGAAAATTTCGAAACTGACCCCATCAGAAAACAGGAGCTCCTTGAAATTTCCGGGTATTGCGCCCATGTCCCTGCAAACCCGCCGAGAACTTTTCCAGAGGCTTTGCAGTTTGAACATATCCAGACCATGTGCCGAAAAAGAGAAAAATCGGATGCTTCGTGGCCGACCCATAATGACTGGTGGTTCTGGCAATGGTACGAACAAGACGTAATTAAAGATAAAACCCTGACCAGAGATGAGGCTTTGGAATTAATCTGTGAATACCTTATCAGGGCTTTTGAATATGGAAGCTGCCGTGACAGGCAATATCGTGAGCTTTCAACAGGTGATGTTGCTGCTTATGTCTGGACCCTTGGTGGGATGGCTCCCGACGGCTCCATGAAATATAATGATCTTACGAATATCTTTCTTGAGGCAGCACGCCTTGTAAGATGCACTTCTCCGACCTTTGCATTAAGATATAACAAGGATATGCCGGCTGATGTTTTAAAAAATGCTTTTGAATGTATACGTCACGGCCTGGGGTATCCTAATATCCGTAATGATCAGGTTCTTATTAAATCAAATATATTCTGGAGCGGAACCCCTGAAGAAGAGGCCAGAACATGGACTGCCCAGGCATGTATTGTTCCATGCCCTGAAACAAAAGATGGCTGCATGCCTGCACGCTATTCATCAAGCGCAACCCTTGGCTCAAAATGCGTGGAACTGGCCATTTGGAATGGGTTCAACCCTGTGTTTAATATGCAGATAGGCCCAAAAACAGGCGATGTGGCAAAAATGACCTATGAGCAGTTTGTTGATGCCGTAATAGAACAGTTTAAAGTCATAACCTGGGAAGCCTGCAAAATTCGGAACATGTCACGCTATGTGGAAGAAAAAATGGGAAGGCCCCATCTCAGCGCCACATATGAACGATGCGTTGAAGAAGGTATTAACTGTTTTGAACGTCGGGAATATGGGAATAACTGGCTTACAAATTTCATATGGATGGACGGGATGGATTCGGTTGTTGCTGTCAAGAAACTGGTATTTGATGAGAAAAAATATACCATGGCACAGCTCCTTGAAATGCTTAAGGCAAACTGGGAAGGTTATGAAAAAGAACGTATGGATTTTGTCAAAACTCCTAAATGGGGTAATGATGATTCCTATGCAGATGATATTATTGTAAATATGCACGAGAGAGTCCGTGATGAAATATCTCTGCCTGCGCAATGCTGGGGAACGAGATCAAAGGGTATACCCATGGTTCCCCAGAACATAGCAGCCTATACGGTTGGTGGTGCATTGTTAGGAGCCCTTCCCAACGGAAGACGCCTGGGAGATACCTGTTATGACGGTGGTTGTTCACCAGGAGCAGGACTTGATAAAAAAGGACCCACAGCAGTATTAAGAACAGTGGGCAAATTGACCCATGAAAACATGTTCCGCGCAAATCTTTTAAACCAGCGGCTGTCACCTGTACAGCTGGCCGGCGATAAAGGCTTTGAAGTCTGGAAGTCCTATATTGAATCATGGTGTGACCTGGGTATTAACCATGTTCAGTTCAACATGGTCGATAATGAGACCCTCCTTGCAGCGCAAAAAGAACCTGAAGAGTATCATGAGCTCCAGGTGCGCGTGGCAGGATACAGTGCACATTTCACCAGTCTTAATAAAAGGACCCAGGATACGATTATAGCCAGAACCATTCAGGAAATTTAAACTATTGTTCATTTTTTAAAAGCTCCGCTGTGCATATAAATTAATGCATGGCGGAACTTTTAACTATAGATTTCCACATAGAGCATTTAAATTTTTGCTAAATTTTTTAAATACGAAACTGTTGCCCAGGTAAATTTTTTTCCCATACACGGCAGTATTGCGTTATTGGTAAATATGGGATCGGATTTAAGGTCATATCTGGAAAAAAGATTGGCAGTATCCCATAAATCAGTATGGGGTATGGGAGTATAATATGCTATTACCGGGGTTATTTTATGCTGCTTAACCATTTCAATTGACAATGCAACAGATTCGATTTCCTGTTGCGGAAGCCCTGCCAGCAGGTATGCTCCAATCTGTTTGGCACCAAAGCCTGCGCCTGACAAACATTTTACAGCATTCGTAAATTCTTCCCTTGTTACCTTGCTGTCCATTGTTTCCCTGCTTTCAAAAATTCCCGTTTCAAGCCCCAGCCGCAAAGTAGTAAAACCCGCCTTATACATTAATTTTGCTGTTTCTTTTGAAATTTTCCTAATGTGGACAGCATTGGGAGTATGGAACCTGAGTTTATATCCAGTCTTGATTATTCCCTCCAAAATGGGAATAGCATGCTTTTGCGCGTCCACCAGAAAGGCATCATCATATAAAACAAAGTCCAGGATCTTATATTTTTTATGCCAGAATTCAATCTCTTTGATAACAGATTCTTCACTGCGCAAAATACGTTTTGGCATTAAAAATGCCGAAGCACAATATGCACAGGAAAAAGGGCATCCCCTGGAAGTCAAAAGAGGAACATAATTTATTTTATTCTGCATGTAAAAAGCAGGATACGGATATGTATCAAGGTTATCCGGCTCAAATCCATGGAAAGATTTTGGAGAAAAACCTGTATAATCCTCAACAAGCTTCAATATCTGTTCTTCACCAGCTCCTGTTATTACAGAATCTGCACCAGAATACTTTATCGCATGTTCCGGGCATAAAGTTGCATAAATTCCTCCAAGAAGAATCGGCACCTTTGGAAAAATTTTTCTTATTTTTTTTATTGTCTCCTGCACCCCCGGATACCAATAGATCATCATGGAAGTAATCAAAACAAGATCCGGCGCTGGCAATGATTTAAGATCGGCTTCAAACCATTGTTCCTTAATCCCGTATCTGGAAAAAGTCCTTGGTATGTCAGAAAGCGGCTTCGGTTTTTCAATGGGTGTTTTAAGGTAGGGTCCCTTGCCGTATTTTGACTTTGAACCGGAGGAAGGGCATTTAGCATGAAACCTGTCAAGACAATCTATATAGGAAACAGAAAAACCATGGGCCTTTAATATTGCGGCAATATATAAAAGCCCCAGGGGCTTTGCCCAAAAATCATAAGCAGCAAAATCGTGTATCCATGGATTTACCAGAAGAATATTCGGAGTGTCCAGTCTCACTGTTCCCTCGAAAAAGAACGAATGGAGTTTTTATAATTTTTCAAAAGCTAAATCTTTTTTATTTTAATTTTTTTCAGGGAACAAACCCATAATTTCCTGTTCATTGGCCCCGCAAATGCCCCTTTCCGTAATAAAACCGGTCACGAGCCTTGCAGGAGTAACATCAAAGGCATAATTTGCAGCCGGACTTTCTTTTGGGGGAATAAGAACATTTATTATTTCACCATTATTTATCCCCTGGACATATCTTATTTCATCGGGGTCTCTTTCTTCAATGGGGATATCCGCAATTCCATCTTTACATTTCCAGTCAAAAGTGCTGGAAGGAAGGGCAACATAAAACGGAATACCATTATCCTGCGCAGCCAGTGCCTTGAGATAGGTTCCAATTTTATTGGCCACATCTCCAGTATGGGTGGTTCTGTCTGTACCCACCAGAACAATATCCACCATTGAATGCTGCATAATATGCCCCCCTGCATTATCTGTTATTACAGTATGTTTTACCCCGTGCTTTCCGAGTTCCCAGGCAGTAAGTCGTGCCCCCTGATTCAGGGGTCGGGTCTCATCCACCCATACATGAATATCAATCCCCTTATCAAAGGCCGCATAAATCGGAGCGGTGGCGGTTCCATAATCTACGCATGCCAGCCAGCCAGCATTGCAATGGGTAAGAATATTTACTATACCTCCATTTTTTTTACGACTGATTTCCTGAATCAAAGAAAGACCGTGCTCACCTATTTTTTTACAATTTTCAGCCTCCTCCTCAGTTATCATGGCCGCTTCGCTTTGGGCTGCATTTAGCCTTGCTTCAGGATCTTTAATTTTTGACAATACAAAAAGCATCCTGTCAACGGCCCATGCAAGATTTACCGCAGTGGGTCTTGCACTCTTTAATCTGTCGCACTCTTTTAGGAGATATTCATTTTTATCAATTTCGGCAAATGAATTTAAAACCGCAAGATAAACACCATATGCAGCGGTTGCCCCGATAAGGGGAGCTCCCCTCACATACATTTCACGGATCGCTTTAATCGTATTGTCAACCGATTTTAAATCAGCAATAACAAACTCATGGGGCAGAAGCCTCTGATCGATTATTTTGACGATTTTGGAACTATGATCCAGCCATATGGGTCTAAGCTGTTTTCCGTTTACTTGCATAATATAAATATATTGTCTAAATAGATTTAAGTTATAAAAAAATTTTTGACAACTTCAAAAATAAGCAAGGTTTACCCAAACTTATTTTTGAAGCTCAAATTGGCTGTTATTTTATTCTTTTGAGTGTGGTAACACAATTGGTTGCCGCAGATCCACCCACATTAAAAGCCACCCCTATTTCCGGTGTTCCCTTTTTAGGAGCAAGCCCTATTGGTTCACCAACAAGCTGTTTATATGCAAGTGCATGCATTGATGCGCCTGTAGCCCCCACAGGATGCCCCTTGGCCTTTAAACCTCCTGAAAGATTGATAGGACAAGTATCTTCAGGTGTATATTTGCCATCAATATAATCCCATCCGCCCCGTCCGTCCTCAGAAAGCCCCAGGGCTTCTGTGCAAAGGATCTGATTAATAGTAAAACAATCATGAACCTCAGCAAAATCAAGGTCATTAATGGTAATCCCTGCTTCTTCAAAAGATCTTTGAACAGCTACTTTACCTGCCATAAGCTCATGCATATTTGGTCTTACTTTTTCCTGAAGCCTTTCGGTTGCCTGACCTATTCCGGCAATTTCAACAACCTTGTTACTAATCGATTTAGCTTCATCGGTTGTAGTCAACACCAAAGCGGCAGCCCCGTCTGTAACTAAAGAACAGTCATGGAGTCTCAGAGGTGGCGCCACCATGGGATTACTCCCTTTACCCGTATCAGGAAGATTCAAAATTGCCTCTGCAGTCTGCAACCCAAGTTTATCCTGGGGACTCCCTTTCCCGAAATGTGCAAGGGGATTTTCCAAAGCATTTTTATAGCAAAAGGCAGAAACATGAGCTAACATTTTACGCAGTTCATCAGGTGTCAGATTGTAGTGTTCCTGATAGCCCTTGGCATATGCAGCAAACAGCATGGGAAATGTCATGCCGCCAACACCTTCTGTGGGCCAATGGGAACAACACGCAAGGGTATGTGTCATATCTTTTGTGTTAAGCATATTCATCTTTTCAACACCTATGACCAGTACCCTGGAAAATCTTCCTGATTCAATTCCGTAAAGCGCATTATATACTGCAAGGGAAGAGGACGCACAGGCTCCCTCAGTTCTTGTGGTGGGTATGAATCTAAAATCATCAGGAGCCACTTCAAGCCCCAGGGGCCCAATATGTTCCTGGTTGATAAACTTGGCAGGGGAACATGATCCTATCCAGATACCATCAATATCCTTTGGTTCAAGGCCAGCATCCTCGATGGCCCCTTTTCCAGCTTCAACGATCAGATCATAATAAGATTTTGTATCTGTAATTTCTCCTGTCTCTCTATTTTTTTTAACAAAAGCTCCAAATTTTGTATTACTGGCTCCGATTATACTTACTTTACTCATAAAACCCCTTTTTTTTATAAAACCAATAAAATTATTTTTAAACGGAAGTTATTATAGAATTTAACTTTGATTTTACCGTATACATTAAAAAAGGATAGCATATTTAGCATAATAAAGGTAGAATTTTTGTAAAAGGATTGATAAACTTATAAAATTTCGATGGAACTATTTAACCAAGATACATAGTTTCAGGTATACTCTGATTAAATCTGAAACGTGTCTGGAATCAGCATCTTTCAAAGATGCTGGATAGTTACATTTTGATAAAAAAATGGCTAAAGCTTTAAAATATTTCAGCCGATATAAGTAACATGCCCTCCTAAAAAAGGAATATATTATGGAAATCGACAGAATAAGCACAACACAATCTAATGTAATACAGGAAATCCATCCAACTGAACTGGACAAATCTTTGAATAAAAAAGAAGAAGCGGTTACAGTCGCTGATGATAATGCCCAAGAAAACTTACGGCCAGAAACTCCGGGCAGTGGGCAAAAGGTCGACTTATTTGCATGATGCCCATTGCCTGGTTTTGATTATTAAATTAAAATCGGAAGGCCATTTCAAGGAGGGCATCTTAAAATGGCTGTATTTTTTACCTGTTGACAATTACCTGCCCTGTAATCCAAAAATTATTCAACAAAAAACTCGACAACCTCCCAAGAAAACCCCTGTGTCAGAATAGTGACAAGCGACATCAGTCACTTGTTAATATCTGCCCTCTTACCCCAGGATTATCACAATAACCACAACTATAGACAAACACAACGTTTTCACAAAGGGCTGGGAAAGGTTGCGACAGCCCCGGAAATTTATAAGAAAATGATGAATTTTGAATTAAGGAATTCTACTAATTTATAAAATGTCATTAACCGCTATCTCATTTTCATATTTTGTTGTGCCCGACAGGGCATGCTGGTT
>JAUVKE010000073.1 GCA_030592105.1 Desulfobacteraceae bacterium | reverse complement strand
ATTTTAGAAGTTATCGAAGAGGTCGATTTTGATACGCCTGACAGGGTTTCCAAGATACGATCAAAGGTTGTTAAAGACTTGAAAAAATATTTTTATTTTACCATCATGCGGAGACCTCAAATACTTACCTTTATAATTGAGGTTTAAGGCACCCTATATACAGGGTTTTCCGCCGATATTGAAGGGCTGAAGCTTTTATGCGTAAAGAACTCTTTGGAATTATATTATTTTTTTTGTTCATTTTTATTCTTTGCAGCCTTTTGTCCTACAGCCCCCATGATCCCTCTTTAAATCATGCTGTAGCTGGAATAAAAAGCCGCAACCTGTTTGGCCTGCTGGGATCCTATGTTTCTGATATCCTCATAGGCCTTTTTGGTTTTGGGGCATTTTGGCTGCCGGTTTTGATCCTTTTTCCCGGTATTAATTTTTTGAGCGGTAAGCCGGTTAGAAAATTTTTTTTGGTTTTTCCAGGTGCTCTTTTTCTTACTATTGCAACTGGTGCCCTTTTTTCCCTTAAGCAGAGCACTTATATTTTTTTGGGAGATGAATTTTCATCAGGGGGAATAACAGGAATTTCTTTAAAATTATTTCTTGTTAAGTATTCTAATTTACCAGGTGCTGTTTTTATTTTGACCCTTTTAGTCCTTGTGGGCATTAGCCTCTCCACAGGTTTTTCCTTTAAAATATTTGCTGAACGTTTTTTAAGAGGATCTGTTTTTTTTTGCAGGAAAGGTATCAGTCGGTTTTGCTTTTTTTCGGGGGAGGTTTAGAAAAAAAAATATTGAACAGGGAAAGGCGGCCAGGAAACAAAAAAGTAAAGAAATAAAAATTAAGGATTCGGAAAAAGGGACTGCTCTGGAGAAGGAACCTGTTGGGGATAAACCCAGGGCGGAACAGCCAGGTGCTGATTGTGGGAATGATGAGTCAGGCTTTACTCTGCCGACCCTAGATTTGCTGGATGATTTTGAAGATAAACCTGATTCTGTTGGAGATGAATACCTTCTGAAGCAATCCGGATTGCTTGAAAAAAAACTTGCTGATTTTGATGTTAACGGAAGGGTTGTGGCGGTTTCTCCTGGTCCTGTAATAACTACCTTCGAATATGCGCCGCCTCCAGGGGTAAAGATTAATAAAATTGTTAATCTTTCAGACGATCTGGCCCTTGCTCTTAAGGCTATTAGCATAAGGATTGTGGCCCCTATCCCCGGCAAAGCTGCCGTGGGTATTGAAATTCCCAACGTTTCAAGGGAAATCGTACGGATGAAGGAAATTCTCGCCTCAAATGCCTTTAAAAAAAGAGACGCAGATCTGGCATTATGCATGGGGAAGGATATTGTTGGGACCTCAGTGGTTGTAGATCTTGCCAAAATGCCCCACCTTTTAATTGCCGGCGCCACAGGAACCGGTAAAAGTGTTGGTTTAAATACCATGATTTGCAGTATTTTATATGTTGCAAATCCTGATAAAGTTAAATTTATAATGGTGGATCCCAAGAGGATTGAACTGTCAATATATAATGGGATCCCCCATCTTATTACCCCCGTTGTAACAGATGTTAAAGAAGCTACAAATGCTCTTTTTTGGGCTGTTAAGGAGATGGAGAGAAGGTATGAACTTCTTGCTGAAAATAAGTGTCGTAACCTGAAGCAGTATAACAGGAAAATCAAAAAAGAAAAAAAATTATCCACCCAGAATATTTACGAAGAACTCCCTTATATAATTATTGTTATTGATGAGCTTGCTGATCTTATGATGGTTGCTTCCAGGGACGTTGAGACAGCCTTAACAAGGCTTGCCCAGATGGCCAGGGCCTCCGGGATTCATTTGATACTGGCCACCCAGAGACCTTCAGTCGATGTTCTCACCGGGATTATTAAGGCTAATTTTCCAACTCGTTTAACCTTTCAGGTTGCGTCCCGCATAGATTCCAGAACAATAATCGATTCAAATGGGGCGGAGAATCTCCTTGGAAACGGGGATATGCTCCTTTTGCCTCCTGGCACAGCAAAACTTCAGCGTATACATGGGGTATATATTTCTGAAACGGAAATTACGAGAATTACTGAATTTTTAAAGAATCAGGGGAGTCCTGAATATAATAAGGTTGTTGTGGCAACCCTTCCCGGTGAAAAGGGAAATAATGATGATCAGGAATATGATGAAAGATATGATGATGCCGTGGCACTTGTAACAAAGATTGGGCAGGCATCCATATCCATGGTTCAGCGGCATTTGCGGATCGGGTATAACAGGGCAGCCAGGATAATAGAGGTTATGGAACAAGAGGGTGTTGTGGGGCCGAGTGACGGCGCAAAACCTAGAAAAATTTTAGCGCGCCAATACGATAATAAGTATGATAATAAAGAGGAGTAAAAAAATGTGCCCAATGTTAACAGGGCACATTTTTTTTGTTTGGTTTAGGAGCGGAAATTATATAAATGGAACAGAAATTGTGAAGGATTTTGGTTCATATACAAGGCGCATTAAAGGTTGAATACTTGATGTATTCGGTCTTTGATGCAACGCAGTAGATGGACAAAAAGACAAGCAATTTCGTTTAAGTAATTTCATTTCCGATCCTTAATATTAAATTTACTTACCTGCCGGCGGTGTGTTACTACAATTTGCCACGGTCCCGTATGGTGAATAGACTTTAAACTTTTTGAACATTTACTGAGGCAGGTCCCTTATCGGTTTCTTCTATGTCAAAAGAGACAGAATCCCCTTCGGATAGAGTCTTGAACCCAGACGTGCTTATTGCAGAGTAGTGTACAAAAATGTCACGCCCTTCTTCCTGCTCAATAAATCCAAAGCCTTTTTTGTCGCTAAACCATTTTACTTTTCCAACTGCCAACGTTCGTACCTCCTTTGAGAAAGAATAAAAAAATACCCTGAAATCAGGATAAATAGACATAATGTTGTAACATTAATTCATTTAAATCCAATAGGTCAAGTAAAAAATTATTTTTTTAAAAAATAAATTGGCAGTTTTAGTTCAGATAGACCATATTTTAGTGCATAAAACTCCATAAAATCCCTGCACCTATTGCTGATCCTATAACCCCTGATGAATTGCATGCCATGGCATGCATGAGGAGAAAGTTGTGTTTGTCTTCCTTGCATCCCATTACCTGAACTTCACGGGCAGATCCTGGTACCGCAGATACCCCGGCTGCTCCCAAAAGTGGGTTTATTTTGCTTTTTAAAAAGAGATTCATGAATTTAGCAAAAATAATCCCTGATCCTGTTGCTATGCTGAAAGCTACAGCTCCCAAAATAAAAATAAAAATAGATTGTTTGTTTAAAAATACATCTCCCTGGGTACTGGCACCGACCATAGCGCCAAGGGCAATTGTGGCAGTATTTATTATGGCGGTACGTGCTGTCTCTGCCAATCGTTCTGTAACACCGCATTCACTGAAAAAATTTCCTAAAAAAAGAGGACCCAAAAGAGGCAAAGATGCCGGCGCAAGGAAGCAGCATAGCAAAAATGCGGCTATTGGGAAAATTATTTTTTCTTTTTGTGAAACAACGCGAAGCTGCTCCATTCTTATGAGTCGTTCTTTACGAGTTGTAAGGAGTCTCATTATTGGAGGCTGGATCACCGGAATTAAAGCCATGTATGAGTATGCTGCAATGGCAACAGAACCGATGAGATGGGGAGCCAGCCGTGCGGTGAGGAATATCGAGGTTGGTCCGTCTGCGCCGCCTATAATTGCCACTGATGCGGCTTCTTTAGGAGAAAAACCGAAGGCAAGGGCTCCAAGGAGAGTAAAAAATATTCCCAGCTGAGCTGCAGCACCCAGCAGCATTAATACGGGGCGGGCAAGTAGAGATGAAAAATCGGTCATTGCCCCCAGCCCCAAAAAGATTATGGACGGATAAATACCCGATGTAACGCCGAAATAGAGGTAGTGAAGCACACTGTTGTCTTCATAAATTCCAAGTCCAAATCCCTGAAAAACCGGGATATTTCCAAGTAATATTCCGAATCCTATGGGGGCAAGTAAAAGTGGTTCATAATTTTTTGCAACTGCCAGATATATCAGTACAAAAGCTATGAGGATCATGATTATATTCCGATAATCAACAAGTGCATAGCCGGTATTTGACAGAAACTGAATTAATAGATCGATCATTGTCTGTTTTTTACTCCTGAAGGTTAAACGTTTGTTTTTTCCCTTTGTGTGATTTTTTCAACAAATAATATGATTTTGTGAAGTTGAGCTATTGCCAAAGAAAGTAAAGAAAGACCTGCAAAAACGATAAGTCCTCCGGTTATGGCCATTGCCCATCCATTATGCGCTGTTATGTTTTCTATCCCTGTTGTTATATGTTCTATCCCTATCAATTGTTACCTCCAAAAGTTTGAAATTAAATAAAGCGCACCTTGAAAAATTATAATTTATCAAGGCACCCGAAAGTATAATTATGTAAAATAGTCTGTTGATATTAAACTGTCTGGTTGATATTGTTAAATAAATTTGATTGTTGGGGTTTGTTTTTTTTCGTTCCCAGGCAGAGCCTGGGAACGAGCGCAAGGACAAGTCTTCATGATTCGACATTAAATCAGTATGTTATATGAAAAACATCCTTTATTTAAAAAATGTTACTTTTTTGTATTGCACCCGTTTTTAATGGTTAACAAATTTTATATATTCTATTTTCCTTTTATGTTCAATAAAATATTTGTAAAATCAGTATATTCGGACATTTTGGTTTGCCATCCCAAAAGAGTACAATGTAATTTTTGGATTTGGTTATAATTTCAGCAATAGACTGAGCTATAATAAAATTTAAAAACCTCTGAAAATAGCTGCGCTCAAACAGCCAGATATTTTTAAATTTTACCATGGCTCAGTTCCGGCATCTGATGGCCAAAGGCGGAGTTTAATCTGTTGAAACAAAAGAGTAAACAAACAAAAAAAATCAGAGGGTCTCTGATAATATTTTTAGTTACTTTGTTTGGTTTATCTGTTGTTTTTATTTTTTATGTAGCCTTTCTGGCTAAAACGGTGATTAACAGGTGCCAGGGGGCTATATGGGATATTCCTTCCAGGGTTTATTCCGCGCCAATGCAGGTTTATTCGGGTATTGATCTTGCCGGGGCAGGTTTTTATGAACGTTTGAAAAAACTGGGTTACCGTAAAATAAAAAGGATCCCTGAAATTCCAGGTCGTTTTTTTGTGGACTCAGAATTCATTTATCTTTACCAAAGGAGCATTGAGTATCCTTTTGCCGTGGATTCCAGGCTGATCAAGATGTTTTGCAGAAAAGGGAGAGTCGTAAAAATTCTGGATGAATCTTCAGGAAAGCTTTTAACCCGTTTATCCCTCGAACCTGTGGAATTAGCTGCTTTTTATGGAAAAAAACGTGAGGAAAGATACCTGGTTAATTTATCCCAGGTTCCAAAGCATTTTATTGATGCTGTTTTGTCCATGGAAGACCGCCGTTTTTATGAACATGGAGGACTTGATTTAAGGGGTATTTTAAGGGCTCTTTACAGAAATTTTGTTGCAGGAGGCGTGAAAGAGGGTGGTTCAACAATTACGCAGCAGCTGATTAAAAATATCTTTTTAACTCCTGAGCGTACAATCCTAAGAAAGGTTAATGAAGCCATTATCTCCCTGATTGTTGAATTTACCTACACCAAGGATAAAATCCTGGAAATCTATTTAAATGAAGTATATCTGGGTCAAAAAGGATCCGTTGAGATCCATGGGATTGGAGAGGCTGCCAGGTTCTATTTCGGCCGTTCTGTGGAAAACCTCGACCTGGATCAGTCTGCCATTCTTGCAGGTTTAATTAAAGCTCCCAACAGGTATTCCCCCTATGAAAATCCTGTTTATGCCGTTACCAGACGGAATCTTGTTCTTAAAACCCTCCTTACCCTTAAAAAGATTACACCTTCCCAGTATGAGCAGGGACTAAAGGTTCCCGTTGATACGGAAAAATATCTTTATGGAAAAGTGTCAGCCCCCTATTTTGTCGATTATGCGGTGAATCAAATCCGGGATCTTTATCCCAGGGATGCCCTTGGCTCTCTTGGCCTTTCCCTGTTTACTACTTTGGATGTGGAAATTCAGGGATGGACGAGAAGTGCTGTTAAATCCGGCCTTAAAAGACTTGAGACTGAATCCCGTAATAGATTAAAAAAGGGGGAGCTTCAGGCTGCTGCTCTTGTTCTGGAACCGGCCACAGGAAGGATACTTGCCATGGTGGGGGGGCGGGATTATTCAAAAAGTCAGTTTAACAGGGCGGCTCATGCGATGAGACAACCCGGATCTTTGATAAAGCCGCTGGTTTATGCCGCAGCATTAAAAAAGGGGTATAATGAGGCGACTCTTGTCAGGGACGCCCCTGTCAGTATTAAAAATGCGGATGGTTCTTTATGGTCTCCATCAAATTTTGCAGGTAAATATTATGGAAAGGTTCCATTGATTAAATCCCTTGCTTTTTCACTTAATGCTGCTACTGTGAAATTAGCTCAGGAGATTGGTTTTGACTCTGTATACAGCCTGGGGTCTGAAATGGGGCTTCCTGACAGGATTCCTTTTATCCCGTCATTTGTGCTTGGAGCCTGTGAAATGACTCCCCTGGAGATGGCACATTTTTATTCTATTTTTGCAGGTTCAGGTTTTTCTTCTCAGATTCTTTCCATACGGAGTCTCTTTGATTCTAAAGGGAGAAGACTTCCAATGAAAAGGATGAGTATTAAGGAGATCCTTTCCCCCGACCTGTGCCGGGTTGTAACTGATATGCTGAAGTGTGCAACACTGTACGGCACAGGGAAAAGGCTTGCGGATTACGGTCTGGCTGGTGTTCCCGGAAAAACAGGAACAAGTAATAATGGACGGGATGCCTGGTTTGCGGGTTATCATAATGGATATTTGGCTGTGGTATGGGTGGGTATGGATGATAACAGGCCCGCTCCCATTACAGGGGGTAAAGCTGCGCTTCCCATATGGGGCGAGATTATGAAAAGAATTTCTGTAAATCGTCCTTCAAAGGGAGGCTTAGGGGCAGTTAAACTGTTTAAAAAGCGGATATGTATTGATTCAGGGGGAGTTGCCTCTTCTGCATGCCCCAGTCCATGGGATTCTGTTTTTATTCACAAGTATGAAGCAGATGCTTTGGGCCCATGCTCTGTTCATAAAAACAAAAAAAAATGGCTCTGGAGATGATTTTTGTCTGGTAATATATTATCCTTATTGGTGTTGATTGTCTGTTTTTCGTCCATTATGACCGGGTGTGCCATGCATGGAGAAATTTCCCGTAAACTCCCTCCTCCTGAGAATGTTTATGTGCATCCATCACCCCCTCCCCGGGGACCAGGGGAGGAGACAATTGAAAATCTGCTGGTTTCAGGGAAGAACTATTTGAAAAAAGGGGAGATAGAAAGAGCCCTTGATATTTTTGAAGATCTTTATTCAATGGAGCCGGAAAACCCCTGGGTTGTATATTATTTGAGCAGATCCTGGTCGAAAAAAGGGGATTTTGAGACTGCAAGGGGCTTTGCAGCACGGGCAAGGTGGCTTTTTCCCCAGGACAGGGAAAAATGCCGGATGGCGATGGAGCAGGAAGCTCTCTGCTTAAAAGCCCTTGGCCTTACTCTGGAAGCTGATGAATTGCTGAGAAAGGCTGAGATAAAGTGAAAAGCTTTGAATAATTTTGTGACAATATAATGAAAATATTACAGATGAACATAATTATTGAGCCCGACAGGCAGCGGTTTGCCGGGTTTGTTATTGAAATTGTTTCTGCTATTGGAATGTCATCTTTGCAGGCTGCAATAAAGTTGCCTGAAATTCTTGAAAACATGCGCAGGGATGCCTCCGCAAATAACCGGATCATAAAGGCTGTTGCCGAAATTGATAGGGAACAATTTGTTATTTCCTGGCAGGGTTATGCTATTGCAATCGGCAACTTAAGCCGGATTCCCTGCGACAGAAGTCTTCAGATTATTAAAAAAAATTTTCGTCAAAGGATTGAATCTGTTGACCCTGGTCTCCTGCGCCGTCAAAATCAGAAAGTTCAGGCAGATCTGGAGCGTACAAAAAAGATCGCTGAGGTTAAGCTGGCAGAGCTTGAAGCAGTTCTTGCAAAAAAAAAGGAGGAGGTTAAGCTCTATATCCGTGAGTCCGAAACCGATGGCCTCACCGGCCTTTTAAACAGAAGAGCTTATGATCAAAAGCTTTTGGAATTTATGAGACGATCCTTGCGTGGAAAGACTCCATTATCTTTAATCTTTCTTGATATGGATAATTTTAAAAAGGTGAATGATGATTTTGGACATCAGGTTGGGGATGAACTCCTTAAAAAAATGGCTCGGGTGATGAAAAGTTCCACTCGGGAGGATGTGGATTTGTCCTGCCGCATAGGAGGTGATGAGTTTGCCATTCTCTTTTTCGCTGATTTTTCCAAGGCAAAACGTGTGGCACAAAAGGTGCTGGAAGGTATGGACGGCAAGGTGAGTATTGGAATTAGTCTTATGAAGGCTTCAGATACGCCGGAGACGCTGGCTGCTCGTGCTGATAAAGCGCTCTATTCGGCAAAGGATGCTGGGAGGGGACAGATCTGTTTTATCTAGTGCCAATGAAAATCAGGATTTTTTCTCCTTGTTTCTAACCGTTAAATCTTTATTTGGGAGGGATTTTATAGTGAAACTTCATAGCGATGAAAAAGATGCTGTTTTAAAAAGTATCCTGAGCCTTGATCGTGACGTTATTCAAAAGAAGATAGAGGAACATGGGACAAAAATTTTTGTAAATTCAGGGTTTTTAAAAAAAGAGGAAATAAAAGATTACGCAGTTGAGTTTGTGGATCTTTTTTTTAACTATATAGAAGGGGGCGCAGGGGATTTAAGGGGTGATGATTTTGAATCATTAAAGCAGATGCTCCATGATGCCGCTAACAAAATGCTACTGCGGGGTGGGGGCGTTGAAAACTATCTGAAATTCATGCATGATCTGTTAAATACTGTTGTTGAAGGTCTCTTCCTTTTGGGTGAAGTTAAAAAAGGTGAAAATATATTTTTTGTTAACGATCTATTCTACGAGCTCACAATATATTCCTTTACCATATTTCTCCATGAACGTGAAAAGGCACTGGATGCTCAGAAAAAAGAGCTTTTTGAGGTTTCTGCTCCAATAGCTGAAATATGGGATGGGGTTTTGACTCTTCCGGTTATAGGGGCATTGGATACTGATCGTACGCTGGATATGATGGAGAAACTGCTCCATCGTATTGCATTGACCCGGGCACGGGTTGTTTTGATAGATTTGACGAGCATAACCACCATTGATACCCAAAATATCACCCATCTTGCTCAGCTTGCCCGCGCCATTGCAATAATGGGTACAAAACCGATCATTACAGGTATCCGGCCGGAACTGGCATTTTCCATGGCCAATCTTGACCTTGATTTGGGAAAAGTTCAGACCCATACGACTATTTCTGATGGTTT
>JAUVKE010000049.1 GCA_030592105.1 Desulfobacteraceae bacterium | reverse complement strand
TCCAAAAAGATAATTGGCTCAAGTTGAGATTTATGGATGTTATTGTAACTAAAGCGGCAAAGCCGCAGTTGTCAGTTATTAGTTGTCAGTTGTCAGCACTGGAGGTTAGGAACGAGATTCAGAAAAATATTTTGCCAGGTTTCGGCAATATTCAAAAGGTTCTTGTGGAGAATTAAGAACACAAATTTATATTGATATGCTTTTACTGACAACTGAGAACTGATATCATATAACGGCTTTCTTGTTTTTTGTGACAGAAAACCAGGAGTAAGGTACTATTCAGGTACGCCGGTTACATATTATTTTAATCTGATGAAGGTTTAAAAGTACATGTGATTTTATCATCTCCAGGTACCATTGTTCCATCCCCCTTAATTATGATATTGATTCCCCGCGTTGTTTCCAGAGAAAGAATAACTTTTCTTTTTTTATTCAAAAGGTATGATGCAACATCAGGGGGAACAATCCCTTCCACGCAGATTATTTCATTTTTTAAAGTTTCAAGTTTCAGCTTACGTAAAAACCCGAGGCCCAGCATCTCAGGAGAGGGCACCTGGCCTTTACCATGGCAGTATTGACAAGGGGTAAAATTACTATGTTCAATTGATGGTCTGATCCTTTGCCTTGACATTTCCATTAAGCCAAATTTTGATATTTTACCGATTTTTGTTTTGGCCTTGTCTGCTTTCACATGAGTCTTCATGGCCTTTTCAACTTTCAGCTTATGCTTTGAATCCTTCATATCAATAAAATCTAAAACAACAAGCCCACCTAAATCCCTCAAATGGAGTTGTCGTGCAATCTCCTCGGCAGCTTCAAGATTTGTTTCAAGGGCTGTCTGCTCAATGGAGGCACCCTTATTAGCTTTTCCGGAATTTACATCCACAGCGACCAGAGCCTCTGTCTGTTCTATTACAATGGAGCCTCCGGATTTTAAATTAACTCTGCTTTTAAATATTGATGCAATCTGATTCTCAAGTTGGAACTTTGTAAATATTGGTTTTTTTCCCTTATAGTGCTTAACATTTTTCACAGACTTTGGTGAAATTATCCTGATAAAAGCTCTGACCTCTTTGCAAACCGATTCATCATCCACAAGAATTTCAGTAATATCAGAAGTAAAATAATCTCTTAAGGATCTCACAACAAGATTGCTCTCCTTATAAAGGAGAGATGGCGCATTTTCGTTATTAACCCTTTGTTGAATATCTTTCCAAAGACGCAGAAGATAATTTAAATCTTTTGTAATCTGTTTTTTTGTACACCCGATGCCTGCAGTACGTATAATCAGCCCAAAATCATCAGATAATGTCAGGCTTCCCATTAACTTTTTTAATCGCTCCCGCTCTTCTTCATCACCTATCTTCCTTGAAACGCCCCGACTTTTACTGCCAGGCATAAAAACTACCTATCGTCCAGGTAAAGATATAAAAGTGGTGAGCATGGCACCTTTTTTCATGAAAGGATCTTTTGTCACCTGAACAAGAAGCTCTTGTCCCCGCTTGACTAAATTTGATATGGAATGATCTTTGCTAGGGTTGTCCTGGAAATAATCCTGATGAAATTCATTCTTTTGCAAAAAACCATGTCGCTGTCCTCCGTAATCAACAAAAACAGCCTGAAGACTCGGCTCAACTCTGGTGACTACCCCTTTATAAATATTACCATGAAGAATTTCTTTTGTGGCTGTTTCAACCTGAAATTCAACAAGTTTGCTGTTTTTCACATTTGCAACCCTGCATTCATCAGGATCAACAGCATTTATTACTATTTTGTTACTCATTAATTTCCCTGAATTCTAATAAATTTTCAAATAATTAGTGCCTGAACAAAAATTATGTTTTTTTGTTCGGGCACTAATTGGTTTCACAAAATTTTGGCTGATAGATCGTCACACAAATAATTTCACTGAGTTAGGATCGGAAATTATATAAATTGGACAGAAATTGTGAAGGATTTTGGTTCATATACAAGGCGCATTAAAGGTTGAATACTTGATGTATTCGGCCTTTGATGTAACGCAGTAGAGGGACCAAAAGACAAACAATTTCGTTCAACTGATTTCATTTCTGATCCTTAATTATCTGTGAACGGGTTTATCTAATGTTACCCGAATTTATTGAGAAATTACGAAGTTGTTATCTGATCTGTTAACTGACCAATTTTATTATATTAAAGGAAAACATCGATTGAGCAAACCGTTAATTATTGTAGAATCACCGACTAAGGTCAGGACTATAAAAAAATATCTTGGCAAGGATTACAACGTTGCAGCCACAGTTGGCCATATTAAGGATCTTCCTAAAAAAGAACTTGGGATTGATATAGCTGAAAATTTCAAGCCGGAATATATAGTAATTCAGGGAAAACAGAAAGTAATAAAATCGTTAAAACAGGCGGCCGCTGGTACCACTGAAGTTTATCTTGCCCCTGATCCGGATAGGGAAGGGGAGGCAATCGCATATCATACTGCGGATCTGTTGAAGAAAAAAGGGAGAAAATTTTATAGGGTACTTTTCCACGAGCTTACAAAGGCCGGTATAAACAAAGCAATTGCTTCACCGGTTGACCTTGATGAAAATAAATTTAATGCCCAGCAGGCCCGTAGAATACTCGACAGGCTGGTTGGATATATGATCTCTCCCCTTTTATGGCGCAAGGTGAAGGGAGGACTAAGCGCGGGTCGGGTACAGTCGGTTGCGGTTAGAATTATATGTGAAAGGGAGCTGGCTATACAGGCATTTAATCCTGATGAATATTGGTCAATTACGGCTCTTTTAGAAGGTGATATTCCCCCTGATTTTACTGCGAAACTTTCTAAAAAAGCTGGGAAAAAAATTGAAATTCCTGATAAAAAATCTTCTGATAAAATTTTGGGAGAGCTTGAAAAAGAGGAATTTGTAGTTGAAAAAATTACTAATAAAACAATTAAAAGAAATCCAGCCCCCCCATTTACCACCAGCAAACTGCAGCAGGATGCCATAAGAAAGTTGAGATTTACCGCAAAAAAAACAATGGTCATAGCGCAGCAGCTCTATGAAGGGATCAATATAGACGATGGTGAGCCTGAAGGGCTGATAACCTATATGCGTACTGATTCCATGCGGATTTCAGAGGAAGCTGCTCTTGAAGCACAGCAATTTATTAAAAAAACTTTAGGTGAAAATTATTCCCTTGCTAAACCGAGGTTTTTTAAAAATAAAAAAAAAGTTCAGGATGCCCATGAAGCAATAAGACCTACTTCTGTATTTAATACGCCTGATAAGTTGAAGTCTTATTTATCCCGGGAACAGTTTTTGTTGTATCAGCTTATCTGGAATCGATTTGTTGCATCTCAGATGAAGCAGGCGCTTATTGATCAGAATTCCCTGATAATTAAGGCAGGAGATTACATATTTACTGCAAGCGGTTCCCGTGTTAAATTCCCAGGGTTCATGGCAATATATCTTTCTGCAGATGAAGAAATAAAACAGAAAAGTGACGATGCAAAAAAACAATTGCCAGAACTTTCCCAGGGAATGATTCTTAATCAGAAGAAGCTTGAGCCAAAACAGCATTTTACAATCCCTCCTCCAAGGTTTTCCGAAGCTTCCCTGGTAAAAGAGCTTGAAGAAAATGGCATAGGTCGGCCCAGTACCTATGCGACCATTCTTTCAACAATCAGGAATAAGGGATATGTGGAACTTCTTAAGTCATATTTTAGGCCCACAGAGCTTGGTTTTATTGTAAACGACCTTCTTGTTAAGAGTTTTCCGGATCTCTTTGATGTTGAATTTACTGCCAGGCTTGAAAATAATCTTGATAGCGTGGAAACAGCAGATACAGATTTCGTAAAGGTTTTATCTGCTTTTTATGGATTGTTCAAAAAAGATCTTGATGCTGCGGCCGATGGAATGCTTAGTATGCGGGGCCAGGGTTTTGTAACAGATGTGGTTTGCCCTGAATGTAAAAAACATAAGCTCTATATTAAAGTTGGAAGAAATGGTCATTATCTTGGTTGTGCCGGATACCCTGATTGCTCATTTACTATAAATTATACCAGGGACGAAAAGGGTAAGATTCAGATTGCAGAATATATCAAAGATGAAGTTACAGATAAGGTTTGTGAAAAATGTAACAAACCGATGGTGAAAAAAAATGGTACATATGGAGTCTTTTTAGCCTGTTCGGGGTATCCTGAATGTAAATATACTGAATCCATAAACTCCGGAGGGAGTTTGCGGCAAATAGGTGTGAGCTGCCCTGAAGAGGGGTGCAGCGGGGAAATAGTGGAGAAAAAAACCAAGAGGGAAAAAGTTTTTTTTGGCTGCAACCGTTACCCTGACTGCAAATTTGCCACCTGGGATAGACCCGTAAATAAAAAATGCTCCAAATGTGGAAAAAGTTTTATGGTTGAAAAAGTAACTAAAAAGGATGGAAAGTTTTTCTTATGTAATAATACCGAATGTGGGCATAGGGAAAAACCATTATAATATGATTGAACCATGAAAAACTTAGGATCGGAAATTATATAAATTGAACAAAAATTGTGAAGGATTTTGGTTCATATACAAGGCGCATTAAAGGTTGAATACTTGATGTATTCGGCCTTTGATGTAACGCCGTAGATGGACCAAAAGACAAACAATTTCGTTCAAGTAATTTCATTTCCGATCCTTATGTATGAACAGTTACATAAAATTTTAATTTGGGGTGATATAAATGAGGTTTGGAGATTACGAATGTTCTTCCATACTTCTGGATCGATTCAGAGGGGATGGGGGTGCCATGTTTGGAGTTGTGCCAAAAATTTTGTGGAGCAGCAAGTCTCCTGCAGATTCCAGCAACCGCATTTCCATGACATTAAATTCTCTGCTGATTCATGGGACAGGCAGAAATATTCTCGTGGATACCGGGTATGGAAATAAACTGTCTGAAAAAGAAAAAAAAATATACGGAATCGAAAGAGGAATTATTGATTTTGATAAAAAGCTTTCAAAATTCGGGCTGACTGTCAATGATATTACCGATGTTTTTATTACCCATCTCCATTCCGATCATACTGGCGGGGCCACCTCTTTAAAAGACGGCAAGGTTGTGCCGACATTTCCCAATGCTGTATATTACATTCAAAAAGATCAGTGGGAGGCTGCAAAAAATCCGAATGTCAGAGATAAATCAGGTTATTGTCAGGATGATTTTCTTCCACTGGAAACATTAAAAGTATTAAGATTGGTTAATGGGCCTGAGAAGCTGTTTCCCGGGATAGATGTTTTCGTAACAAACGGGCACACTCCTGGACAGCAGCATCTTTTAATAAAAGGGGATACTGAATCTCTCTTTTTTTGTGCCGATCTTTTCCCAACATCCGCCCATCTCCCTGTTCCCTGGAATATGGGATACGATCTTTATCCGGTGACCATTATGGAAGAGAAGGAGAAATTTTTAAAAGAGGCCGTTAAAAAAAACTGGATATTCTTTTTTGAACATGATCCTGAAATTACAGGTGCGTATCTTAAGGAAAGCAAGGGGAAAATAGTAATTGACACCAAAATTAGTTTATAAAGATTTAGTAGTGCAGGGAAGTTTTATTGTTTTTAGCTTATTGAACAAATTTATTCGCATGCTGCAAAAATAATTAAACTTTCCGTTTCCGACCCGTTAATGCCTTAGTTTGTACCCGAATGAAAACTATTTATTAAGGCGGGTTTTTTTTTCGTTCCCAGGCTCTGCCTGGGAACGACGAGCTGGGAGAAATTTCATGATTATTTCTCATTACTCACTAGCCACTTTTTTGTATTGCACCCTTTCAGGAGTAAGGTACTAATTTACAAAAGATACTATAAATCCGATTATACCTCCAAACACACCACCCCATACCACAAGCCATCCCAGATGTTTTCTTATCATCTCCTGAATTATATCTTTAACCATCAGGGGGGTCAGTTCATCAAGCCGGTTTTTTACAATTGCCTCAATTTTATTGATGGTTTCAGCAGTGTCAGCCGATTCTTTAAGAAAGGTGCGGATGTTTTTTTGGGTGGCGTCACTGTTTGCGATATCAAGGAGAGTCTCCTTGATTTTAATTACAAAAGGTTCCTTCATCGGCATTAAAGCCTCAGAGCCTCCGATCATGCTGATCATGGGAGCAAAAGACGAGCTCATAACAACTGTGAGAATTGTATCAAAAGAAGGATCAAAATCTATTTTATCTATCATCGGGGCAAGGTTAATCTTTTCATGCTCTGCCTGCTTGAAAAACCGTTCCATATTTTCATGGGAAAAGAATTGTCCCATAACAAGATTGTGGATCCCGGTTTTAAAATCTTCAAATCTTGCCGGTATTACACCGGTACCGTATAAACCAGGTACTTTTTCAAACAGCATATGAATTGCCAGCCAGTTAGTTATTGCGCCGGACAGAGCGAATAAACCTGTGCTTAAAATTATATGGTTGGAAAGAAGTGCGCCAATAATTACACAACCCAATGATAACAGGTTTGTTGCCAAACTTTTATTCATTTTAAAGATAGTATTTTCCATATTTTCTCTTGGTTTAATTGTGGATGTCAAATGTCATTGTAAAAAATAATTTGCTCCAGATATTATCCAATAAGGATAAGATCAATCATGGGAAAAGTCAAGATTATAAAACTGTAATTTTTTGATGAGTTGAGGGTATTTTGCGCAATTTTGGCGGAGCAAACTTAGAAATTCAAGAAATTTATTCGCATGCTGCAAAAACAATTAAACTTTCCGAATTTTCTTTCTTTACGACCTCTTATGATTATACCTGCTGCCGTATATATTAGTACCTTACTCCTGGTTTTCTGTTACAAAAAACAAGAAAGTCGTTTATCAGTTGTCGGTTGTCAGTAAAAGCATATCGATATTAATTTATCTTCCTTTAGAATATTGCAGAAACCTGGCAAAAAAATGTTTATACAAATCTGCACATAATCGTGAAGATCTCTTCCATACTTACAAATCCTTAAATTTCAAAATAACCTCCAGCGCTGACAACTGATAACTGCGGCTTTGCCGCTTTAGCTGAATAGTTACATTTTAATAAATAAAAAGATTGTTATAATGTAAATAAATGCTGTTGCCAATCCTGAGCCGGATCGAAATTTTAATGCTGTACCACATGAATTTTTTATTACAGGAATGATTCCAAATTTAATGGTCAGTGAATCGAGCTCATCAAGCACCAGGTGGACTATGCAGCCGCTGAATAATGCCACGCCTGCTGTAATTGCCATGTGTCGGCCAGATGGCACAAACAGATGGTAAGCGGCTCCTCCGCAGAGGAAAGCAAAGGGGATGCTGTGCATTATTCCCCTGTGTTTTGTTATTCTTTTTATGATCTCACATATAATATTATTAATAAAAAAATATGACAGTACAAAATAGCTGATCAAAAATTCCGGTGAATTATTTACATCCCTGATAATTCTGTCAACCAGTAAAGCCGGTATGAGCACAGATAACTGGCTGCACAAAATGGCCAGGGGTTTACCTGAATCGCTGTCAAGATCCGGCAGAATTCCTCCAGTTAAACCCATGAGAAAGACGGCACAGGTCTGGACAGCATTTAATTTCAGGAACAGACTTCCCGCCAGAGCAATGGAGATGCCTGTAACCATACCCCCTGTGAGGTGTGTTTTAAATTCTGCCACAATTTGTCCTTTACAGGTTCTCTTCCTAATTACAGGTGGTTGTGGCTATAGCTTTGAGGTATTCTCTAACACCGTCAAGTGCCGCTGTGAACATTCTTGAGCCTGTCATTATAGTAAATACGTCATCCCCATTGCCGCAAATTTCGGCAAATTTTGGACCTATAACCATAACCGGCTCCGGTATTTTTTTGCTTTTATGCAATGTTTTTAAATAGGTGTCGAGGCGATCTTTTAAAATTTGAAAATAATTAATATCCTTACCAATCAAAAGGCCGGAGGTTGAGGAAATATCTTGCGAGAACTCATGAATTGCTATCCAATAGAGCTGCACAAGATCATTTTTATACGCGGCGTTTTCAAGATAATATGATATGCCCCATCCAATGCTGACAATTCTTAATATCTGAAGTTCATATTCAACTTTGGTTCGGTTTATATTAGCCTCTTTGTGCAGGTGCGCCATAAGTGTCTTTGTATCACTACGGTCAATGGCAAAATTAAACAGGTCTTCTCCTGCTTGTTCAATCTTTGTTTTTTTCATATTTTACAAAAATGGGAGAGTTAGTTTTTTTATTATTAAAGCATGTTCAGGATACATTTTAAGCATCTGGTCTCTGTTTGCCAGCTCAAAATCGTTAAATCCAAACCCTGGTGCAACTGTGCATCCTGTCAAAGAATAGGATGTATGGTCATCAACCGTTGCTCCGAACCAGGCACCATTTTTAACGATCCTCTGAAAAGTTTCACCATTTTCAAAATTGCTGCCAAGTTGCATTTTATTATAATCCCCATGGTGATCTATTATATGCAAGGTTAAAGAGCTGCCATGGTAAAAATGCCACAGTTCATCGGCTTTTAGTCTGTGGAAATATGATGTCTGCTCTCCTTTTAAAAGAAAATATATAGCTGTGGAAAAGGCTTTTTTTTCAACAAATCTTTTTGGCAAAGCATTTATGCATACAGTTTCATCACAGCGGTATGTC
The DNA here is from genome assembly GCA_030592105.1 of Desulfobacteraceae bacterium. The sequence goes on along the minus strand of JAUVKE010000049.1, from coordinate 3,222 downwards.
TCCTTAAAATAACCGCCTTCAGGATGCTTTTTAAGACCGAGCCGGTTTATCCAGTATTGTGGGTCTTTTTCCATAAAAATAATCTTTTTTTTGATATCTGATAAATTTTTGCGGTAGTGTCCGATTAGAATTTTGCGCGCGGGGGAGTTTAATCGTTTTTGTAAGTATTCAGCTATGCTGATTACATATCTGAAGCTACACATATTAAATAACTGAATAATTATAATTTTTTAAGCTGCTGGCTTCTATTAATAGAGAATTCCCACTACAGCGCCTGTCATGCAGGTCGAAATTGTTCCTGCTATAATTGATCGGATGCCGAGTGATATGATCTCATTACGTCTGTTGGGAGCCATGGCTCCCATGCCTCCGATCATTATTCCGAGACTCCCTGGGTTGGCAAAACCGCATAATGCATAAGTTATTATTATAAGGCTTTTATCACCCAGTTGTCCAGTGGATAAATTGCTAAGCTCAATAAAGGCTATAAATTCGTTAAGAATTGTTTTTGTACCTAAAAGGGAACCGGCAGTCAGGGATTCACTCCAGGGTATTCCCATAAGCCAGGCAACAGGAGCCATTAAGACTCCCAGAATACTCTGGAGGCTTATGGGTTTTCCGCTGATATCAGGAAGTATACTGAACATCATATTCACAAAATGTACAATTGCAACAAGTACTATGAGCATGGCTATTATATTTATGAGAAGATCGATACCTTGAATCGTCCCTTTGGTGATAGCATCCATTGAACTCGAATTCATATTTGCAGAGGATATATCGCCTGAAGTCGGTTTGTCTGTTTCGGGTATCATTATTTTAGAAACAACTATGGCCGCAGGGAGACTGATAATTGATGCTGTGAGAATATGCCCAATTATGTTTGGGATAATTTTGTCGAGAATGGTCGCATAAAGAACCATGACAGTTCCAGCGATTGTAGCCATTCCGCAAGTCATGATTGTAAACAGCTCACTTTTTGTAATTTTTTCAAGATAGGGGCGAATCAAAAGGGGGGCTTCGACCATTCCCATAAACATGTTTGCTCCTATTCCCACCCCTTCTGCTCCGCCTATCCCCATGGTTTTTTGTAAAATTTTTGAAAACGATTTTACAATATAGGGAAGAATTTTCCAGTAAAACAGGAGAGCGGATAATGCGCTCATTACAAGAACTATGGGAAATGATCTAAAAGCCAGAACAAAGGCAGAGCCGGGAATTTTTTCATCAAAGGGTAGGGGGGCACCGCCAAGATAGCCGAAAACCAGGGAAGTACCTGCCATGGTCGATTCTTCCAGGGAAAGGAAAATATAATTTAAAGATATGAAAATATTTCTGAACATGGGGGCCTTTAACATTACAGCTCCCACGATAAGCTGAAGAATCATGCCGGTTATAACTATTTTTACAGGAAAGCCTTTTCGATTTTCACTCAGGCACCATGCCGCCAGTATGAAAAAGAGAAGGCCTGTTACACTTTGAAGAATCATACTTGGAGCTCCCCGTTTTTTAAATTATATCTGTTCTGTTTTTTTATGAAGGCCTGTATTTCGTAAAAGACCATTAATTTGACTTTATGATAATATATGATAATAAATGTCACGTTTCGAAAAATTTAACAATCGATACGAGGAAGCTTTTTATTCTATTTTATATTTTTTCTTGACCATGCAATCCAAGAAGGTTAAAAACAAAAGCTACTATAAAGATAGCTCAAGTCAAGTGCTTGAGTATAATGTTTTTTTAAATAAATTTTAATATCTGAGTCGTTGAAAATTGCAGGTGCTGCTGAAGAGACAATTTTTTATTATTTTAAAAATTAAGTGCTTATTACTTTTAAATTAATTAGGTGATTAATTATGATAAATACTTTTTTCCCGTTTCTTGACTGGTTTAAAGGGTATGATGTTGAGAAATTTCGAATTGATATTATCGCAGGGCTGACAGTGGCTCTTGTGCTTATTCCCCAGTCCATGGCTTATGCCCAGCTCGCAGGGCTGCCTCCGTATTATGGCTTGTATGCATCATTTCTCCCCCCCCTGATAGCTGCATTGTTCGGATCCAGCCGTCAGCTGGCAACAGGACCGGTTGCTGTGGTTTCCCTTATGACCGCAGCATCACTTGAACCCCTGGCAACGGCAGGTAGTGAAGGGTATATTGCGTATGCAATAATGCTTGCTCTTATTGTTGGAATTTTTCAGTTCAGCCTGGGAGTATTTAAGCTTGGGCTTGTGGTGAATTTTCTTTCCCATCCTGTTGTAAATGGTTTTACCAATGCTGCCGCAATAATTATAGCATCATCCCAACTATCTAAAATATTTGGTGTATATGTGGATAAGGCTGAACACCATTATGAAACAATTATTGCCATATGCAAGGCTGCTTTTCATTATACACACTGGCCTACTTTTTGTATGGCCGTTCTTGCCTTTGCCATTATGTATCTCCTTAAGCGATTTATGCCAAAAATACCCAATGTTCTTGTGGCTGTTGTTGTAACTATTTTAATTTCAAAGTTTGCCGGGTTTCAACATGATACCAGGGTTAATATAAAAAAAATAAATTCACCAGAAGTAGTACAGATAATCAACCAATTCAATAGATTGGTACCTGAAATCAAACCCCTTGGTGATCAGCGGTCAAATGCTCAAAAGAATTTAAAATCGGCCAAGGCTGGCCACGATGAGATGGCCATACTTGTAGCTCAGCATAAAGCAGATATTATTAGTGTAAAAATTGAAGATTTAAAACACGAAATTCATACCTTGCGGGAACAGATCAGGCACTTTTTATTTAAAGGGGGTAATCAGGAAGAGGGGCCGGTATTTTATTTAAAAGGCGAAATCCCTGATGGGATTAATGATGATGGGCGTATATGGAGAATAAAAGTCGGTAATAGTCTTTTGCGGGGCGATAGTCTCTTAATGACATCGGGGGGGAGCGTTGTTGGTGTTGTGCCAAAAGGATTACCATCACTTACGGTACCAAAAATTAATATGGGCATTATTCTTCAGCTCTTACCCTATGCAGCAATTATTTCTCTATTGGGATTCATGGAAGCCATATCCATTGCCAAGGCAATGGCTGCAAAAACAGGTCAGCGTTTAGACCCAAATCAGGAACTCATTGGTCAGGGTCTGGCAAATATTTTAGGTTCCCTGGGGAAAAGTTATCCTTCATCCGGTTCTTTTTCGAGATCAGCGGTGAATCTGCAGGCCGGAG
>JAUVKE010000135.1 GCA_030592105.1 Desulfobacteraceae bacterium | reverse complement strand
GGGGTCAAACTTTGTGGCAAGGAAAAAGATAATCTCGAAAAACGATTGTCACGCTCTCAGTATCTTAGGTGGTGGGATATTACAATATATCCTATAATGGTATAATAGAATTTTCTATGTCCCTTAACACCGTTTTCATCCTCCCGTTCTTCAAGATACTTAACAAGGATCAACATCACAAAGAGCTTTTGAGCGATTTTATCTTTCAGAATTTTGCTTTTGATTATATCTTTTCTTGTCCGCTTTAATTCATTTAATAATTTTAAATATACTGCATTTTTTAGCTTAAACTTGTCTTTATATTTAGGATTGGTCCAAAATGTGCCATTATCAAATCGCTTTGCTGAAAAGTCCTTTATTTTGTCCAACTCTGTCTTTATTTTTGAAGCTAATTTAATCGTTTCAAAGACGGAATATGATATATCTCCGGTTAATGGATCAAACTCCGGATGTTTCAGGCAGTTGAAGATCTTAACTTCAGTTTTATAAAAAATAAAAAAAAGTGGGACCTGACCGGAATTCCACAATCTTTTGTACAACTCTGCTATTTCATCATCTCTTTCATTTCTTGTGAAATCATATACATAAATTTGGGGGATAGGTGGTCTGTCACCAAACCGTCTGAAATATACGGCATCAGCTCCATATTTTTCCGCATATTCCAGGGCAATCATTTCACTATGACCTAATGTCTCTTTTCCAACAAAAACCAATCCAGTAGACTCACCGGTCTTTGACATCATGTCAAATTGTGTCAGGATGTTCTTGAAGTCATTATTGGGGAGATTGGTTTGCATAATAGGCATTATTCCCGACAAGCTGGATATATTTTATCTGAAAAGTTTATCTCTCTGCCCAATTCAGTTTCATTCATAAACCAGAGGACACCATACTTAGGAACGTGGACGAAATAACTTCCACAACTATGCATCCAGCTTCAGGCCATCTTTGGCAGTATGTTTCCCTTGCCGATTCAAATTTTTCCGGTTTTTTTATTGAAAATAAGGGTGGTTTGCCCTTATATTACATTCTATTTAATGATATAGAGACAAACACAGCCCAAATCAATAAAAATATAAGGGTGGTTACTCTTGAAATCAAACTTGTGAGAAAGCATTTGTTAAAGGTCAAAGATGCGGTTTCAAATCAGATTGCTAAATCAGGTTGTGTGCCTTTGTATGGGAGATTTAGGCTTTTGTGCTGCAAAAACTTATGATATTAAAATTTGGATGCCTGCTAAAGGGGTTTACATAGAAAAGATAGGGTTATGAAGCCAGAAAATTTTCCAAAAGATATCCGGCCGTATATTATTCCCAGGACAGACGGAGTGATGATTTACCGCTGTCTGGGGTGCGGTCTGGAGTACGGTATAGAAAAGTTGTTATATACCTGCCCTGAATGCGGCCAGGTGCTTCTTATTTATGATAAAAATTTTGACCGGTTAAAAGAGATTTCAGGGGAAAAATGGCAGGAAATTTTTGAATATCGAAAGATGCTTACCATCCCGGCGCTAAAGGGTATTTACAGGTATCATGAATTTATCGGCCCGGTAATACCGATAGACGCCCTTGTTTATCTTGGCGAAGGACATACGCCCATTGTTGAAGCAAATGCTTTTTTGCAGGAAAAAGCAGGGCTCAGGTTCTATTTTAAAAATGACGGTCAGAATCCAAGCGCTTCTTTTAAGGACAGGGGAATGGCCAGCGCTTTCAGCTATATCAATTTTTTGATTCAAAACGGGCATATTTCAGATGTGCTGGCTATTTGCGCATCAACCGGAGATACTTCAGCCGCCGCCGCCCTCTATGCTTCTTATCTGCAACCGCGCATAAAATCGGCCGTACTCCTTCCCCATAAAAAGGTGACTCCCCAGCAACTTTCACAGCCATTGGGAAGCGGCGCCTTTGTATTTGAAATTCCGGGAGTTTTTGATGACTGCATGAAGGTTGTCGAATCCCTGTCGGACAGATACAATGTTGCACTTTTAAACTCGAAAAACGCCTGGCGTATTTTGGGGCAGGAATCATATTCATATGAAATAGCACAGGATTTCGAATATAATATGGCAAATATCGTTGTTCTGGTGCCGATAGGGAATGCCGGAAATATTACCGCTGTTATGAACGGTTTCATGAAATTTTATGCGACCGGAATCATCGATACGCTGCCGAAAATCGTGGGTGTCCAGTCACAACACGCAAACCCCGTGTATCGTTATTACCAGGAGCCTGATGAAAAAAAACGTAAATTTGTTCCAATGACGGTAAAACCGAGCGTGGCCCAGGCAGCCATGATAGGCAACCCTGTTTCAATGCCCAGGGTGATTTATTTAGTCGATCAGTACAACAGTATGGCCGGTGAAGAGAAGCTTTTTTTTGTTGAGGTAACCGAACAGGCTATAATGGAATCCGAGCTGTTGGCAAACCGTAACGGCCATATAGCGTGCACTCATGGAGGTGAGTGTTTTGCCGGTCTTGTTTCGGCAAAAAAGCAGGGAATAATCGACAATGATGATATTGCAGTACTCGATTCAACAGCTCATGCCCTGAAATTTTCCGGTTTTCAAAAAATGTATTTTGAAAACAGTTTTCCTGCTGAATATGAAATCTCCCCGGACGCAAATTTTATAAATTTACCGGTTCTTATCCATCCAAAAGACCTTGAAAAGGTTCCTGCTCCCGGGAAACCGTTAAAGGGTGAAGAATTTAAACGATTTGTGGGGCGCGTGTCCGATGATATCGCAAAAATTCTGGATCTTAAAAAGGTTTAAGCCGTATGAAGCAGAAAAAAAATTGTTTTGCAAAGGGCTTTTTATTTATAATTTTTTTATTATGCCTGACTATTCCTTTTCCCGTGCACGGCACGTTTTTATATAAAACCTACTTTGTGCGACATGACAGAGGAAATGACATTTTATGCGACCCATATATCGTTCAAAAAGATGATTATGTCCTGAAACTCTTCAGGCAAATGGGGGAAATCTCACAAAAAGATTTCCCGAAATTTTTAAGTATTTTCAAACGCATTAATCCGGATGTTCGCGACATTAACCTGGTGCGTCCGGGTCAGCATGTTTTGATCCCTTTAAAAAAAATAAAGCATGATTCCCTGCCCGGCCAATCATCGGGAATCGTTACCATTCCGTTTATTACCATATCGAACATAGATGAAATCATAAAAACTCATTCAAAAGAGTATGAAATTCAAAAAGGTGATTATGTGTCAAAGCTTATTTCACGTTATTACGGAGCATACGGCACAAAAGAATACGAGGAGGGGTTAAAGCTTTTTAAAGTTATCAATCCCGATATTCTTGATATCAATCTGATTTATCCCGGGCAAAAGATTTGTTTTGCCGATACAAATATTCGGAACCAGCCCTGGTACGAATCCCTTTTTAACAGTTCCCTTGTTAGCAATCCCCCTGTTAACAGTCAGGGTGCCGGTAAAATTGAAAAAGAAAAAAACGCTCAAATATCTCCGACCGAAAAGGTTTTTGAGGCTTATGCCCTAAAAGATACAATCAATAAACCACGATCTCCTATTGAGGAAATTGCCTTTATTCTGGAAGGAAAACTTGTTAATAAAGGCACTTACTGTTTTCCAGGAAAAGGGCAAAAAGATTACAGGCTCAATCTTTCCAAGACTCCTTTTATAGAACTTGACAACGGGGGCCGGATACTTTTTTCAAGTAAAGAAGATTTATTAGACATTGACCGGACAATAGTAAAATCTTTCTGGAAACACGTAAAAATTGTTCCGATTCCACATGAGGCCTCTTTAAGACAGGTTTTTAATTCTATTTTTGTACCGGTTGAAAATAATGCCCTAAAAGACCGCCTGTCTTTTTTAGACCATGGAGTTGAGGTAAAAATCAACGGGGAATGGTTTATTGAAAAGTCTGATCCTGACAAAACAGATTGTCGTATCTGTGTAACCATAATTGAAAATTTAGCCGAGCGCACACCGGATTCCATCTTCCGTTATTTGAAAAAACACGGCATAATTATTAAAGAAATACTTAAAGATAACAGCAATAACAAGATTGCGGAACAAAGGCCGGATAAGGTAAAAGAGCCCAAAACGGTTGAAGATATTATTAAAATTGCACCGCTGGAAAAAGAAACTTTTACAAAAAACTTTCTTTCGGCCATGGGCTGTAATTATGCGCAGAAGGTCAGCATCTCTTTTCCGTATGCCGGAACCCAGGTGGATGCCGTGTCAAATCTTATATCAAAAGGTGATGGGAAAACACTTCTTGTCGATTTTGGAGACCTTTACGGTGAAGCCGCCTCTGCCATAGAAAAAACAGGTCTTGAGATTATACAAATAAAAAGGGATGATAATTTTAATGATATCGTCCAAAAACTTCTCGGCGGTTTAAATGTTTCTTATACAAATGATCCTATATTTTATGCGGCTGACAGGCCCGTTGTCCATAATATTTCCTTAAAGGTACCAGGTTTTCTGGCCATTCATGACGGAAAACCTGAAATAATGTTTGCAACTGTTCCCATAGATAACAACGTCGCTCAGTTTTTATGTGATAAGGGGATAAAGGTCATAAGGATCGTGCCGGCGTCGTAAGTGTGATGGAAAAAGGATAATAAAAATGCGGTGTTATTTAACAGTATGTTTAATTTTGTTCACCTGTGTTTTGTCTTGCGCGGCAAATTTGGAAGTGCGGAAAAACCAGGAAGAGGCATCCAGAAATCTTGGCGAAATATATTTAAGGCAAAAAAATTACACCCTGGCGTTAAGAGAGTTTTTAAAAGCAGAAAAACTTTATGACAAAGACCCGTTTCTGCAAAACGATCTGGGGTTGGTCTATTTAGCAAAAGACCGGCTTGATCTTGCCATAGATCATTTTAATAAGGCATTGGATATTAAGCTTGATTATGCTCCTGCCAGGAATAATTTGGGAACAGCCTATATGTCAAAAAAAGACTGGGACACTGCTATTGCATGTTTTAAAGAGCTTACCGGAAATCTTTTATATGCCACACCCCACTACCCCCTTTCCAACCTGGGATGGGCTTATTATAACAAAAAAAAATATGGGCTTGCAGAAAAATATTATAAGGAGGCCCTTAAGATACAACCTAAGTTTATAGTTGCCCTGATCGGTCTTGGCCGTACTTACATGGCGGTGGGAAAATCTGCTGATGCTATAGAAGTGTTTGAAAGGACAGTTAAATATTTTCCAGCCACTGCTGAAGTCTATTTTGATCTGGCCAGGGCTTACAAGCTGTCGCACGATTACAATAAAGCGCTGAATGCTTATAACAAGGTTGTTGATCTTGTGCCGGAAACACCTCTTGCAGATAAAGCTGCCAAAGAGGCCGGAAAGATGAAAAATCTTTTGTTTTATTAGGAGAAAAGTTTTGCTGGCAAAGGTTTTAAGCTGCGCTGTTATTGGAATAGATGCCTGCCTGATGGAAGTGGAGGTGGATATTTCGCAAGGGCTGCCCATGTTCACTACTGTGGGACTTCCGGAAGCATCTGTAAAGGAGAGCAAGGAAAGGGTTAAGTCTGCTATTAACAATTCCGGTTATACATTCCCTGACGACAGGATTACTGTAAATCTGGCTCCTGCCGGCATAAAAAAGGAAGGGACCGGTTTTGACCTGCCCATAGCTCTTGGAATATTGGCGGCAACCGGTGTTATTCCACAGGAAACAATTTCAAAATATCTTATTATGGGCGAACTCTCCCTGGACGGCCGGATTAAACCTGTCAAAGGATCTCTTCCCATGGCCATTGCGGCAAAAGATGCGGGCTGCTTAGGAATAATCGTACCTGCTGACAATGGGCGGGAAGCTTCCGTGGTAAATGGGATTACTGTCCTTCCTGTTAACACATTATCCCAGGTCGTGGAATTTTGTCGTGGATTTACTCAAATAGAACCTGAACACACGGATATTTCTTCAATATTTGATGTGGACGAAACTGATGAAATCGATTTTTCTGAAGTTATGGGCCAGGAACATGTCAAAAGGGCATTGGAAGTTTCAGCCGCCGGCGGCCATAATCTTATCATGATCGGTCCCCCTGGTTCGGGAAAGACCATGCTGGCTGAACGTCTTCCCTCCATTCTTCCTCCAATGACTTTGGATGAAGCGATCGAGACCACCAAGATATACAGTGTCGTCGGTATGCTTTCAAAGGATCAGGCCATTGTTACGAAAAGGTCTTTCAGGGCGCCTCATCATACAGTATCAGATGCAGGCTTAATCGGCGGCGGACAGATACCAAAACCTGGAGAAGTCAGCTTTGCGCATAACGGAGTTCTTTTTCTGGACGAACTTCCGGAATTTAAAAAAAATGTGCTCGAGGTTCTGCGCCAGCCCCTAGAAAACTTTAAAGTAACCATTGCGCGGGCTTCTTCAACCATCACTTACCCTGCAAGTTTTATGTTGATTGCAGCAATGAACCCATGTCCATGCGGATATTATTCCGATCCAAAGCACGAGTGCAGGTGTACGCATCAGCAGATTCACAGGTACAGAGCAAAAATTTCAGGGCCTTTGCTGGACAGGATAGATATTCATCTTGAAGTGCCGGCCGTGCCTTATAAAGACCTGGCCGGGCAAACAGGCACGGAATCGTCAAAGGATATAAGAAAGCGTGTTGCCAAAGCCAGAACTGTCCAGTCTGAAAGGTTTGCAAGGGCAAAGATTTACTGTAATGCCCACATGAACAGCCGGCATATCAAAAAATTTTGTAAAATCGATGACGCATCCTCCGGTTTGCTCGAAGCTGCCATCAACAAGTTTGGTTTGTCCGCCCGTGCTTACAACAGAATTTTGAAAATCGCCAGGACTATTGCGGATCTTGAGGGTGAAACCGATATCCGGGTAAATCAAATTTCAGAAGCTATTCAATACAGAACTCTGGACAGGGGAAAATGTTTTACATGAATTTAAGGACAAATAATGTCCGTATATAGGTTTTTTGTTTTTAAAAGAAAGATCAATAATTAACTTGCTTTTGATCTAAAAAAAGGTTATT
>JAUVKE010000139.1 GCA_030592105.1 Desulfobacteraceae bacterium | reverse complement strand
GTCTTTTTCACTATGTTGATATTCTGTTTTGCGTGGGTATAGTCCAAAATTCGTTTTGCATTATTCAAACCTAATTCTCTGATTAATTTATCAATTCCGGGCCAGATGCCATTTCCGCCATCGGCACAGAAGATAATTTCCGATACTTCATCAAGGTTTATCCATAAAAGATATTCCTTGAGCAGAATCAATCGTCGGCGTATTATAATACGCATTCCGGCCTTGTGCCAAATTTTAAAATCTGGTAATTATCTGACAATCTATGGAATCTTGCCCAAGGAAAATTAATGGAATCTTCTTTTTATAAAATAAAATGGCTTGAGGTTAAAAAAAAATCAAATCCCGATGAGCTAAAAAGCTTATCCTGCCAGATCGCATACTCTTTTCTTGATTATTATCTTAAGGACTGCCACTACGAAGCCGAGTATATTGATCTTCTCTGCCGGATGACGACATTTTCAGACGACCCCCTTCTTAACAATCCCGGTGTACAGGCCCTGTTCGGCATTATTGTGGAAAGTTTATGTGATGATTTTGAAGAATTACAGACATACACCTACAACAGGGTGATGACCCAGGTAATTTCCTTTTGCCGTGAACATCGTTCCGGCAAAAAACTCGATTCCTCCTTAAAAAAATTTAACATATACTCCCAAAAGGATCTGCTCCACCGGATTGAAAAGATCAGAAGTAACGGAAACATTCTCCCTGATCCCGGACCTGTAAAAAAAATTTTACTTTTATCCCGGGTTACCATAGGTGCAGATATTGCCATAACCAGTGTTATTATTCAGAGGCTTATAAAATATTTTCCTGAAGCGGAAATTATTATCATGGGTTCCGATAAACTAAGGGAAGTTTATGGGGGTAATCCCATGATCAGGGTGAAAGATGTCCCATATACAAGGAGGGGTGGGCTGATCCCACGCCTGTCAAGCTGGCATACTGTGCTCGACATAATCCAGGAGGAGACCGGAACATTATCCTCTGAAAATTTCATTCTCATTGATCCTGATTCCAGATTATCCCAGCTTGGTATTTTGCCCCTTGTCCCCCCTGATAATTACTTTTTTTTCGACAGCCGCTCCCACAGCGTTTTTAATAACAAACTGAGTATGGTTGAACTGACCAATACCTGGCTGGATAAAATAACAGGGGAAACCAAATTTTCCTACCCTGAAGTATGGATAAAAAAAGATAATGCTGATCAGGCTCAAAAATTTTGTGCTTCTTTAAGAAATAACGGGGCAAAAAATATAATTGCTGTAAATTTTGGAGTGGGGGGAAATTCTCGAAAAAAAGTAGGAAAGGAGCTGGAAACAAGACTCCTGTTTACCCTGCTCCAGGAACCTGATACAATAATTATCCTGGATAAAGGTTTTGGAAACAAGGAGCTTGAAGATACGGATATTTTACTGGAATCTGTTGAGAATAACGGTTATCCTGTATTTAATACATCCCTTGATCCCAATGAAATAAAAAATATAAAATATGGAATCGTGGGGATTGAATGCAGGATCGGCCAGATAGCAGCCTTAATTGCAAACAGTGATGAATTTATAGGATACGATTCTGCGTGCCAGCACATTGCAGCGGCATTTAGCATCCCATGCCTGACAATTTTTGCAGGTTCAAATAACATGCGTTTTATACGGCGGTGGAGCGCCTATGGGAAAAAAAGCTCCCATATAATTCATGTGGATACCTTAACAAACCCCGATGCCCTTGACATGGAGAATTTAAATGCACGCATCAGCCATACAAGAGCAATGCGTAATTTTGTAAGAATATGAAAATACTTTTTATTTACCCAAATAGTGGTTCACAAATCGGGTTTAACTATGGAGTTGCCCATATTTCAGCTGTGCTTAAACAGGCAGGGCATAATGTGGAGCTTATTCAATTTTGTGAAGGAATTGATACGCTCCTTTCAAAAAGCGAGTTCATTGATAAATTTAATCGGATAGCACCAGATCTGGTGGGATTTTCCGTTGTAACAAATCAATGGGGATACGCAAAGCAGATTGCAAAATGGATTAAAGAGATATCTTCTGTCCCGCTTATATGCGGCGGCGTTCACACAATGGCTGCCCCTGAAGAAATTTTACAGACAGGTCTGTTTGATTATATTATCCGTGGTGAAGCTGAGGAAGCATTTTTAGAATTTGTTGAAAAGTTTGAACGTGGAGAAGAGGTTGTAAATATCAAAAATCTTGGGTTCTGCAAAAATGATCAGGTCAGAACAAATCCCATGCGTCTTCTTCCGGATCTTACCATGCTCCCCTTTAAAGATTATGATATTTTTAATTTCCAGAAAATTATTGATGCAAAAAACGGATGGGTAGGCCTGATGGCTTCGAGGGGATGCCCCTTTTCATGCACATACTGTTTTAACCACCAGATGGTTACCCAATACAGGCATGACCTTAACTGCACCATGAAACAGCTAAACTATATCAGGCATTTTAACCTGTCAGATATAATTTATGAAATAAAGTATCTGCTAAAAAGATATAACAATATAAATACATTTATTTTTGATGATGATCTTTTTACGTTTTACAAGGATTATGTTATTGATTTTTGCAGGGAATATAAAAAAACTTCTTCCATACCCTTTGTTGTTAATGCCCATGTGGGATTTTTTGATGAGCAACGGGCAAGGTCCCTTGCAGATGCCGGCTGTAAAATTGTAAAGTTTGGAGTGGAAAGTGGAAGCAGCAGGATAAGACAAAAGGTCTTAAGACGGCGAATGAGTAACAAAACAATCATTGACTCCATAAGTGTCGCAAAAAAATATAAGCTTCACACCTCTGTTTTTCTGATGATAGGACTTCCAGGAGAGACCACTTACGATTTAATGGAAACAATTAATCTAATGGGGAAATCTTTGCCGGGGCGTTATAGATGGTCTTTTTTCTTCCCTTTTCCCAAAACAGCCGCTTACGATATAGCTGTTGAAGCAGGCCTTGTAAATTCTGAAAAAATGGTTGAAATGGTTAATTTCACAGGGGGAACATGCCTCGACTTTGATGATGAGCATAATCTTTTGTTAAAAAAGGTGGGGCGCCTGATGCCATGGTTTGTTAACGCGGCTTCTGATCTCCCGGTGGCAGATTTTTATAAGGATAAAGTAAATGAAATTTTATCATTAAATACGGATGAATGGGAAAAAAGATCCGATGAATTTTATGCCCAGGAGAGTGAAATATCAAAGGAGTTTGTTAAAAAGGGGTTGAGCCACTATGCCATTAAATATAATCCGTTTATGGGGGTTATTTCAGATTATTTTATAATGGATGGGGCATAGGAGGCTATCCGAGAATGCCCTTTTCCCCAAACTCTGCGTTATGCTCAAAAAATTATCCTCGGAATATCAACCATATGCCTGCGGTAATTTTTTGAGCAAGCCTTGATTTTGAAAAAAATTGCTATTCTCGGACAACCTCCTATTTATAGTTTCGGCAATATGCTACAAAAACAATTAAACTCCCCTTACGCAAAATTCTAACCGGACATCAATGAATTTTTTTCCCTTTATTAAATCCTGGAGATCAGAATGAAAAATATCTTAATTACCGGCGCCGCCGGTCAGATAGGCTCGGAATTGACCATGGCTCTGCGGAAGCTTTATGGTAATGAGAATGTTGTTGCCACAGGACACAAAACCAAACCAGGTGAAACTTTACTGAATTCCGGGCCATTTTACTTTATCGATTGCACCCGGATTGAAACCATCGTAAAAGTGGTGAAAAAATATAAAATTGATACAATTTATCATCTGGCAGCGATACTTTCTGCGATAGCTGAAAATAATCCGCAACTGGCATGGAATATTAATATCAATGGACTCTACAACGTGTTGGAAGTTGCACGGGAATTTAACTGCGCCGTGTTTATACCCAGTTCCATTGGTGCTTTTGGTCCTTCGACCCCGCTGGATAATACGCCCCAGGAGACAATCCAGCGCCCAAACACAATTTATGGGGTTACAAAAGTTTCAGGAGAGTTGTTGTCTGATTATTACTTTCATCGATTTGGTGTGGATACACGGGGTGTACGATATCCCGGTATCATTTCCAGTGAAACTCCTCCGGGGGGCGGAACCACAGATTATGCTGTTGATATTTACTGCAAAGCAATTCAACATGGAAAGTATACCTGCTACCTTAAGCCCGGGACATATCTTGATATGATATATATGCCCGATGCTCTTAAGGCGGCCATCTCCATCATGGAAGCTGATCCGAAAAAATTAAAACATAGAAACGCTTATAACCTGGCCGCCATGAGCTTTGATCCTGAAATAATCGCTGATGAGATCAAAAAACAGATACCTGAATTCACCGTTGATTACGATATTGACCCCATCAGACAGGCCATTGCTGAATCATGGCCGAATAAAATGGATGACAGCGCCGCCCGTAAAGACTGGGGCTGGAAGCCTGATTTTGATCTTGAATCGATGACCAGGGAGATGTTAACGATTTTATCAAAAAAAAATCTATAGCTCAGTCTATTGCTTTGGGGAGGATAAATGTCTTTGGAAAAATTGAATATCCTGTTAAATAAAGAGGTCGACCGTCTTAAAAAAAAAGGTACTGCAAAGGGAAAAGAGACAGTTATCACCGGGTTAAAACCGGGAGATGGGAAAAATGGCCCCCGTTATTTTATCCAAGGGAAAGGGAACAAAGAATTTATTAGAATGAATTCCAACTCCTACCTGGGGATGTCCCTTTGTAAAGATGTAATTAAGGCTGAAGAAGAGGCGGCCCGGCAGTTTGGGGCTGGACCTGGAGGCGTCAGATTCATCAGCGGAACATATAAAGCCCATATTCTTCTGGAAGAGAAAGTGGCAAAATTTCACGGTAGGGAAGAGGCAATGATTTTTAATTCCGCCTATGCCACGAGTCTTGGAGTTATCGCTCCTTTGACCACCAGAGAGACTATATTCATCAGTGATGAGCTGAATCACAATTGTATTATTCAGGCGATGCGGCTCTCAATACCCGGGAAAAAGTTCATATACAGGCATAATAACATGGCTGATCTCCAGACAAGGCTTGAAGATGCCGTTGGCCGGGGTAAAAGAGTACTTGTTGTCACCGACGGTGTCTTTAGTATGAGGGGAGATATTTGCCCCCTTGATGAGCTTACGGCAACATGCAGTAAATACGAAGGTGATTTTGAAGAAGGGATCATTACAATTGTTGATGATTCCCATGGTGTGGGTGCATTGGGAAAAACTGGAAGGGGCACCGAGGAATATACAGATTCAAAAGCTGATATTCTTATTGGAACACTGGGAAAAGGGTTTGGAGTCAATGGCGGTTATGTTACTGCATCATCTGCAGTTATTCAGTATCTCCGGGAAACTGCGCCAACCTATATCTACTCAAACCCGATTACCGTTGCGGAGGCAGCAGCCGCAGAAAAAACAATTGATATTCTCAATGGGGCTGAAGGTAAAAAAATATTAGAGCATCTGCACAAAATGACAAAAAAATTTGAAACCGGATTAATTGAATCGGGATATGAGACGATTAAGGGTGACCATCCCGTGGTCCCCCTTATGGTGAGGGAGACTCAAAAGACATCTGAGCTTGTGGCATATCTCACTGAAAATGGAATACTGGCTACTGGATTGAATTTTCCTGTTGTACCCAGGGGTGATGAAGAGATCAGGTTCCAGATAACTGCAGATCATACGGAATTTGATATTGATTATGTGCTTGATGTTCTTAAAAAATATCGAGAATTATAAAGCAGATCGTAATTAGGGTGCCTTGAAAAATTAGAATTTTTGTCTAAGGACAAGGAGCACTAAAATCAAAAAGCGCAGTACACATAGGGTGTGTTAGGATTTTTATTTTTACAGC
Source organism: Desulfobacteraceae bacterium (assembly GCA_030592105.1). The sequence continues at coordinate 1,052 of JAUVKE010000139.1, read as the reverse complement.
GGCACCGTAATCCGGCAAAAAGGCAATTTTTCAAGGTGCCCCTCTTTTTAAAAATTCCATCCCAGGCTGAATATATATTTGGAGTCTGTACTGCCAATACCTTCCGCTGGTGTTGAATCATAGTCCAAAATTGCTTTAAAGCTGCTGAACATTGATTTGGTTAATAAAAATCGAATTTCAGCATCAGTATTCATAAAATAATCAGAAAAACTCTCTTCGAGACTTGGCAAGTACGAAAGTTTGTGCATAAATATAATTTTGTCATTTAAATTATAATCAAAACTATATCCCAGCTGCAACGAAATTTCGTTTGTAGTATCAACTTCCTTTTCATTGGTAACAGGATCCTTTGTGGTATATTTTTCAGACAAAAGTGCCACGCCGACATCGGTTAAAAACCTGATCTTATCTGTATCAATGAACCTATAACCAGCACCGAGACCTGTGATAACTCGTCTGTCCAGATCAGCAATATGATCCTTTTTGTAGGTACAGCTTAAATAGGTGTATATTTTTTGCGTTAATAAATAATCATATTTACCGCCGATTCTCAGACTTTCTTCCGTAGTTTTTTTCTCGTTTGTGTCGTCATCTCTTGTGCGGCTTAACAGATAAATCCCCTCTACCCTTGTTTTGTCCTTTTTGGTATTTCTGGATGCATTAAAGCTGATACTGCCGCTTTCGTTAAAGGTATTGCCATGGGTGCTTGAAAATCCTGCCATTATGCTCCCCTTCCATTTTACTTTTGGAACAGGCGGAGGATTTACGGATGCCAGATCGCCTAAATCAAAGGTTTGCGGCTGCAAAATACCTGTGCCCTGAATTGCAAAACGGCCCGCTTCACTTTTTAATATACGGCTTTGTAATATTGTGCCGTCTTTAAGATTAATTTTAATGTTATCATCGGTCCAAAAATTCTGGACATCTGATAAATTAACAACCACCTCACCGGCAATATCAGACTTAAAGGATATTTTTTCTTTAATAATACTTATAAGCTTGCCGGTGATACGATCACCATTTTTAAATAATACCGTATCAGCCTGGCAGGT
>JAUVKE010000213.1 GCA_030592105.1 Desulfobacteraceae bacterium | reverse complement strand
GGGATTGCCCCTACGGTTGGTGATGTGGTGGGGGCGTTTAAATCATTGACCACCACGGCAACAGGTATAATCTGATTAAACCTGCTGCCTATCTTAAATCAGCGACGCTGAATAGTTACGTTATTTTTAAGGTAGGTTTTTAAATCTCTATAGTAATTTTGATGTGGGCAAATCATTATTAATTCTAAATCACTGCCAATAAAACGATATGAAAGCAAATACAGGACGGTTTTTATTTTAAATTTATGAACGTGTACTCCGCGAAGATCACCTTTTTTTTCTTCACCAATAGAAGGATTTTTGACAACTGTTCGAATCTGCTTGTCAAGTGTCACTTTATCTTGTTTGCTGAATTTTTTAATTTTTCGCTCAAATGATCGGGACTGTAAAATTTTCATTGGCAATTATCCAAATTTATACTCTGAAGATTCTCCTTGTTCCAGCTCTGCAAGACCAATAAGGATATCTTTTATCAGGCTATAGGTTAAATCAGGATTTTCTTCAGAACATTTGCCAATTCGTGCCCAGTGTTCAATTTGGCCAGTTAACGATCGTTTGTCGATTTGACTATATATTTTAGCGTCCCGGACCAAATCGTCGGTTACTCTTACTGCGGTTGCCATTATAGTTACCTCCATTGTAACTTTCAGCTATAGACTGAGCTATCAGGCTTTATGAAATTTATTGCCTGAACATCTATAATATGTACGGCACAGGTATAATCTGGTTAAACCTGTTGCGTATCTTAAATCAGTGACGCTGAATAGTTACCATCCATTAATATTAGTTTGAATGCGGCAATACTACCATGGACTGTAGCATTATGCAATAGAAAATTGCTTTATGATTTATTTTGGGAGGCAAAGATACTAATAAAATTTTCCGTCGTTTCGATGAGAAAGGTATGCCCTGGGCAGTTTAAGTACCCCCGCTCCCAGGCTCCTGCCTGGAAACAGGGGTAAACTCTTCATTAAAAACCTAAATTTCCTGAATTGTTCGAGCGATTATAGTATCCTGAGTTTTTTTGTTAAGGCTGGTAAAATGTGCGCTGTACCCTGCCACACGAACCTGAAGCTCATGATAGTTTTCAGGCTCTTTTTGAGCTGCAAGAAGGGTATCGTTATCCACCATATTAAATTGAACATGATTAATGCCAAGATCACACCATGCTTCAATATAAGATTTCCATACTTCAAAACCCTTATCACCAACGAGCTGTCCCGGTGACAGGCGCTGATTTAAAAGATTTGCCCGAAACATATTTTCATGGGTCAACTTTCCCACTGTTCTAAGTACTGCTGTGGGTCCTTTTTTGTCAAGCCCTGCACCTGGTGAACATCCGCCATCATAGCAGGTGTCACCTAGACGCCTTCCATTGGGAAGAGCCCCTAATAACGCACCGCCCACAGTATATGCCGCAACATTTTGAGGAACCATGGGTATCCCCTTTGCCGTTGAACCCCAGCATTGAGCAGGCAACGATATTTCATCACGAACTCTTTCGTGAATTTTTACAATAATATCATCCGCATAGGAATCATCATTTCCCCATTTAGGAGCTTTAACAAAATCCATACGTTCTTTTTCATAACCTTCCCAGTTTGCCTTTATCATTTCAAGAAGCTGTTCCATTGTATATTTTTTATCATCAAATATTAATTTCTTAACTGCAACAATGGCATCCATTCCATCCATCCATATGAAATTTGTAAGCCAGTTATTCCCATACTCACGACGCTCAAAACAATTAATTCCTTCTTCAACACACCGTTCATACGTGGCACTAAGATGGGGTTTACCCATTTTTTCTTCAAAAAACCGTGCCATGTTCCGTATTTTGCAGGCCTCCCAGCTCATAACCTTAAACTGCTCCAGGGAGGCGTCCACAAACTCCTCAAAGGTCATCTTGACAAAATCGCCTGTTTTAGGCCCTATCTGCATGTTAAAAACCGGATTCCAGCCATTCCACATGGCAAGCTCCACACATTTTGAGCCCAGGGTTGCGCTTGATGAATAGCGTGAAGGCATGCATCCATCTTTTGTTTCCGGGCACGGCACTATACATGCCTGGGCAGTCCATGTTCTGGCCTCTTCTTCACTGGTTCCGCTCCAAAAGGTGTTCGCTTTAATCAGCACCTGATCATTACGCATATTTGGATATCCAAGACCATGGCGAATACATTCAAAAGCATTTTTTAAAACATCATCCGGCATATCCTTGTTATATCTCAAAGCAAAAGTTGGTGAAGTACATCGAACAAGGCGTGCAGCTTCAAGAAAAACATTAGTAAGATCATTATATTTCAGCGTACCATCAGGAGCCATTCCGCCAAGAGTCCATACGTAAGCGCCCACATCCCCCGTGCCAAGTTCCCGATATTGCCTGTCACGGCAGCTTCCATACTCAAAAGCCCGGATCATATATTCACAAACATATTCCAGGGCATCTTCCCTTGCAAGGGTCTTATTTTTAATTACATCCTGTTCATACCATTCCCAGAACCACCAGTCATTATGAGTTGGCCATGATGTATCCGATTTTTCTCTTTTTCGGCACATGGTCTGAATATGCTCAAACTGTAAAGCCTCAATGAAATTTTCCGGCGGGTTTGCAGGGACACGCTCACAACGTTCTGAAACATCAAGAAGTTCCTGTTTTCTAACAGAATCTGTTTCAAAATTTTCAGCTATAATCCTTGCAAGCCTGCTTAACCTTTTAGCGTGACGGATTTCAGATTCAAGGGTGATTTTCATCGATTTCCAATTATCTATTCTTTTAAGATAATGGTATTCCTGATCAAAATCCGGCCTTGCACCAACTTTATAAAGAACCTCATCAGCTTTTTTCAGATGGCCCTCAATCTCTTCAAGAATTGCATTATACCCCTTTTTATAATACCCGAAGTTGGATGTACAATATGCGGTGGTTTCAAGATGGGGGCCTCCGGTAAATGTCTGGGATGTCCGACACATAATTATCTGTCGTTTACTTAAACTTCTTTCCATAAAAGACTGCATTGTAAAAGGCTTCATAATTTCCAGAGATTCTTCAACAGAATCACGCTCCTCAGGATCGATTAATTCATCTTTATCATTGAAAAAATCTTCATTAAAGGAGAATGATCCATTGGGAACCCAAAAAATTTTATGGGGTGCAGAAGAACAATTCCCGATTATTTTCGACTGGTCCACAATGAATATGGGAATTTCATCATTAACTTTTTCCAAAGCCTTTGCCCATGTCAGCATATATGGTTCATAGCTTGCTTCCGGCCTGCTGAAAACCTCTCCATAAATTTTAGGCCCGTATTCACATGCTTTTGTCCCTGGCAGATAAGAAGCCCCTTTTGAAGCTTTTGACCAGATTGCCTTCCTTAAATAATCAATCCGGGAGGAGCGGGCTTTTTCCGCCCACCACCAATATTGCCTTTTTTCCAATAACTCCTGAATTTCCTGTTCTTTCATACTTATTGACATGTTTCTCCCTCTTTTTTTTGAAGTAAAGTTTCAGTAGTGCCGGCTATAAGCTTCCCGTATCTTCTTTCTTGCAAATTCCCCACCGAACACTATTGGTAAAGTTCATAACAATATAACTTTATATTAATGTTATTATTACTTTATTTTAATCAGCTACAAAAATAAAGAATAATTTATCAGGCTAATAAAAAAAGGTTACACAGCGCTATTGCTTATTTTCTATTACAAGGTTATGAGTATATTAAAATGAGGAAACCGGCTTAATGAACTGCCGACATTTTTAGGTCTCGTCCACATTTTAACCATTGGAACCCTTCGTCCAGGCGTTCGATGATGTAAGTTTTTTAATTTATTTGGGCTTGGTTCGAATTACGGCCATGCACTCATGGCCGATCTTATGACCAACCTCATTTATTTCAAAAGGAGATTTGAATGAACATTTATGTGGGAAATTTGTCGTACGAGGTCACAGAAGAAGATTTGCGACTGGCTTTTGAGCCTTTTGGACAGGTTGAATCTGCTGCTATTATAAAAGATAAGTATAGCGGTCAGTCAAAAGGTTTTGCATTTGTGGAGATGTCCTCTAAAACCGAAGCGCAGTCTGCAATTGATGGCTTAAACGGCAAAGATCTAAAAGGGAGAGCGCTTAACGTGAATGAAGCTCGTCCCCGCACAGAAAATCGTGGTGGTAGAGGGGGGGCCGGGGGTGGTGGTAAAAGCGGCGGAGGCTTCAGTGGTGGTCGAGGCAGAGGTGGCCGAGGGGGCGGTGGTGGATACAATGGGGGTGGTAAAGGTGGCGGCGGTAGAAGCGGCAGCGGATCTAGCGGCGGCCGGGGAGGACAGGGACGGGGCAGATAATGGTCAGACCTTAAAATGAAGATTTTGGGTCCGTTATCGGTCGTCGGAGTTTTGTAATACTCCGACGATCTATAACATCTGCCAAGGCAGAGCCTGGGAACGAAAAAAATTTGTCACGTTCCTTTTTAATTATTTTTTTGTATTGCACCCATTTCATACATGAGAATGAAGTAAATGTGATGGTACAGGTTGTACATTTTGCCACTCTTTTGAGGCGGTTTCAGCAAACCATAAATCATAATTTTTTTGCAGGTTTAGCCAAAGATCAGGTGTAGTATCAAAAGCACGCGATAGTCGTAACGCCATATCAGGAGTAATTGAGCCTTTTGCATTAACAATTTTTGATAATGTTTTTCTGGAAACACCAAGGGATTCAGACATATCTTTGATTGTAATGGATAATGGCTCCAAATAATCCTCTTTTATAATTTTTCCAGGATGTGTAGGTTGCCTCTTCATTTTT
>JAUVKE010000476.1 GCA_030592105.1 Desulfobacteraceae bacterium | reverse complement strand
GGGTCAAAACGATGGTAACATCCTGACAGCATTGTGTGAAACATGGTACGCCGGGATAACAGTTGAAGCGGAAAACATGATCCGCGTCCAGTCGTACTGGTTTCTTATCTTTGTTTTTTTTTGGTTGACTGTGCATCCTGAATTTCCTTTCCAGAGTTATAGTTGTTTTAGCCCATGCTTCTCGTGGAACTTCCTTAATGGGGTTAAAGGAGAGGGCCGGAGATGCAGGGCGCATTAAGGAAAATGGCCGCAGACATACCTGGTATGTCGAGGTCATTTTTCAAGCGCAGCAGGTTCGGGACCATCCTCTACCGCAGTAGATTATCCGTGAGAAATACAGCGGCTATAAGCCTGTCCGAGAATGCCCTTTTTCTTTGCACTCGCTATGCGGTGCGCAGTTCCACCCTTGCGGGCGGGTTCCCAGTTTCCCAAACTTTTGGTTATACTTAAAAAATTATCCTCGGAATATCAATTAGATACCTGAGGTATTTTTTTCGTATGCCTCGACTTTGAAAAAATTGCTATTCTCGAACAGCCTTATAGTACGATAAATTACTTGACTAATGTTCCAGATTTGATTTTTATTGTGACAATATATACAGTTAATGGAGAACAGGGTCAATCAGATTATTATATTTGGAGGAAAGTCAGCTTATGAGATCTCGAACATTATCTATTATAAAGCCGGACGGTGTTGCAAAAAATTTGATAGGGGAAGTTGCAAGGCGTTTAGAAAAGGAAAAACTGGAAATTGTAGCTATGAAAATGATCAAGATGAGCAAGAACCAGGCAAAAGGCTTTTACAAGGTTCATGAGGGGAAACCTTTTTATGAAAGTGTTACCGATTTTATGTCATCCGGTCCCTGTGTTATTATGGCGCTTGAGGGAGAGGATGTTATAAAAAGATATCGAAAAATAATGGGAGCGACAAATTATAAAGATGCTGAAGAAGGAACCATCAGACGTGAATTCGCTACTGACATAGAAAAAAACATAGTCCATGGCTCTGATTCTGAGGAAAGCGCGCAGTTTGAAATTAATTATTTTTTTAGTTCCCTGGAAATCTTAGATCGGTAGGCTTGGACGTTTGGCTATGGGCCTTAACCCTCCCCAATATTTGGAGATGATGCTTAAGGCCTTTTTTATTTATCGTTACCTATTTACTTTCCGGCTCTTTATCTGTCTTTAATTCTTGAATTTCTTCCTTTAGACTTGCGACTTCCTCTTTTAGGCTGTCAGTGGTCTCGGCGGTAGTATTGGCTGCGCGTTTATCTTTGATTTCTTCAAGGCCTAAGTAAACAGCCAGGGCTCCGCACATGAGCAACATAATAGGGACAGCTCCAAGCAAGAGGCCAATGAAATTTCCCCACCAAAAGATAATCCCAAGAATTCCCAATACCAGTGCGATGATTCCTCCAGCAAAAATTGCCATTTTATTACCTCCTCAATGAAATAAGACTTAATTATTTATTAAACACATTTTAGATACCATAAAAGAGGTTGACGGTTCAAGTATTTAATGTCATTTTGGGTTCAAAATTTTGGAAAGTGGTTGTTGCCTTAAGTCCCCCGATTTTATTTGGTGAAAATGCTTGCTTTTTTTTATATTATAAGGTAAATTATAAGATTGAGAACTAATAAATTAGCTTAACTTTGCATAAGCAGATGAAAACAGCTATTTTTCGAAAGAAGGTTTCTATAAGTTCATCATCAATAATCGCGAATATGTTAATGTTTTTAGGCTTGAAATAAATGTAATATTAAACTATACTAAAAAATTACACTTTTTCAGGTTAAATGCCAGCGTAGCTCAGATGGCAGAGCAACTGATTTGTAATCAGTGGGTCGGGGGTTCGATTCCCTTCGCTGGCTCCAGGCAGGTCTATCATAAATTGCGAATCAAACAGGCCTTCCTCTTTAGTCTCTTTAGTTAGTGTCCAACCGGAAATGGGGATTTTCGGAGTCTCGCAGGCTCGCTTACCTCTGAGGATAATTTTTTGAGTATGACGAAGAGTTTGGGAAAACGACGTTTTCCGACAGCCTTCTATTTAGTGTCCATCCATAAATAGGGATTTTTGTTCAAAATCAAGGCACGCGAAAAAAATAACCACAGGCATATGTCTGATATTCC
>JAUVKE010000401.1 GCA_030592105.1 Desulfobacteraceae bacterium | reverse complement strand
GCGGGGCCTTCAGCCGCTCGGCCACCTCTCTGGATATGACCATCTTTATTCTAGCTTAAATAATATATTTTTAGATGATTAGTCAATAATTTAACTTGATAATTATTATGTTTTATAATATTTCATCTTCGATGACTTATTGAAAATTTGAAGTTGATTAATAGCTTTGACCATCAGATGTCAAAATTGAGGTATGCTGAGATGTAAAAACCTATGGTTGTTTGAGCGCAGCAATTTTCAGACATTTTTAGATTTTATTATACATTAGGGCTCGCTCAAAAAAATAACTTTACATTTTAAGCGCCGATGCATCCCCTCTGGCTGCGTTCCGAAAGCTCAGAAATATCTCTTGATATTCCTAAACTTTCGCGCCTTGCCAGCCAGGCGCCTCAACACTTAAAATTGCAAACCCTTAGTCTATTGCTGAAACTATAATTAAGCCCGAATTTTATATTTTTTGATGCGCAGGAAAATTATGAAAGGGAGACAGTTTAAAAGGAAGTATTATTATGGCGAATATTTTACCATTTAAAGGAATCAGGTACAACCAGAATATCATTGGTGATATATCAAAAGTTGCAACCCCTCCTTATGATGTTATATCAAAAGAGAAACAGGAAATTTTCTTAAAACGGAATCCGAATAATATTATCAGGTTAATACTTGGCAGCACAAAAGATAAAAACCCGAGTGCGTTTCATACAAAAGCTGCTAAATATTTCAACAAATGGCGTGCCGAAGATATTCTTGTTCAGGATGCTCTCCCCGCACTTTATCAGACAACAATCGAATACTCAGTCAATAATAAAACGATGATTCGTTCTGGAATCATAACCCTGGCAGAGCTTGAACCTTTTGATAAAGGGGTTATCCTTCCCCATGAGCAGACATTTTCCAAGGTGAAATCAGAAAGGCTCGACCTTTTAAAAAAATGCCATGCTAATTTCAGCTCGATATTCTCAATATATTCAGACCCTGAAAATTTAATTCAACAAAAAATTAAAGAATCGGTTGGCGACAGCCTGCCTGATATTGATTTTGTTGATGACAGCGGGCACAGGCATAAGTTATGGAGTGTAACCGATCCTTTGGTTCATGGGTATGTTTCTGCTGCCATGAAAAAGAAAACTGTTTTCATTGCTGATGGCCATCATCGTTATGAAACTGCTTTAAATTACAGAGACCTGGTTGCTGAAAACAATCCTTCTTTTGCCCCTGATCACCCTGCCAATTTTATAATGATGTACCTTTGCGGTATGGAAGATCCCGGTCTTTCAATACTTCCAGCCCACCGGATACTCACCGGAATAGACTCATCTGCTTTAAATGGTCTTGTTGAAAAATGCAGGGAGTTTTTTGATGTAACATCGATTCCGGTTGCTGATGACTCCATTGATAAAGGTGTGGATAAACTGATTTCATCCCTTAGGGAAAACGCTGCCTGCAATATAATAGGGGTCTGCATTAAAAATATAGAAAAAATATATCTGATGAAATTAAAGCCCGGGGTCATGGATAAAAAATATGAAAAAGAACTTTCAGCTGCCATACGAAACCTTGATGTAACTATCTTGACCAGGCTTATTTTCAAGGATATACTCGATTTCAACCAGAGTATGCTTGATGATGAAAATCTTTTTTCATATACAACAGATGAAGCAGAAGCTGTAAAAAAGGTTTTGTCAGGAAAAAGTGACATTGCTTTTATACTTAATTCCACGAAAGTTGACCAGGTCAGAAGGATTGCAAAAGAAGGGGAGGTAATGCCCAGAAAATCGACTTATTTTTACCCCAAGGTAATTACAGGGCAGGTTTTAAATGACTTAAAGAGCGTATAGAATTTGACAATCTATAGCAAAATTTGAGATGGGAGCCACCTGTGAGGCAGCTCCCTTTGTAGTAGTATTTTGCTATACTATCCGCACCTATATTCTGACAAGCTTTTATTGTGGCGCCAGTTGCTGCGCTGTTCTTTCGATTATCTGGCTCTGAAGTTTGTTTTCCAGGTCAACATAATAAGCCGCAAAACCTGCCACCCTCACCACAAGGTCACCATACTCCTCAGGTTTTTGCTGGGCATCTACAAGAGTCTCTTTGTCAAGAACGTTAAATTGAATATGGTGAATACCCAAATCGACAAATGAACGGAGATAGGCAATAAAAGAATCTTTATGTTCATCTGTTAAATAAAGGGGTTGAATTTTCTGATTGAGACAGTGGGTGCAGGTTTTTGAATGATCCACCTTACTAACAGAGCTGAGAACAGCTGTGGGTCCTTTTTTGTCGGTACCTACAATGGGGGAGATCGTACCATCATTAAAAATCTCTCCATCTTTTCTGCCGTCTGCAGTTGCTCCTGTTAATCCACTGAATGAATAATATGTAGCTCCCCCTGTGCCGTCTTCCATAAATATTCCACCATAAATATTTTTAAAGCTGCGGACTACCTGTGAAGTTCTCAGGGCAATATTACTTGCTATGGAATCTACATAATCGTCATCATTGCCGAATTTTGGAACCCTGGTGATACATATATTTCTTAAATCCTCATATCCTTCCCAGTTATTTTCCATGGCCTCAAGCAGGTCAGCCATGGAAATGGATTTATCATCGAAAACCAGTTTTTTTATAACAGCCAGTGAATTAGCCAAAACTGTCTGCCCCGTCGGCTGAAAAACAGAATCAGCATAATATTTATATTCCCTGC
>JAUVKE010000327.1 GCA_030592105.1 Desulfobacteraceae bacterium | reverse complement strand
CGAGCCAGAGCTATGGAAAACGGATTTTTCCTGGCTGCATGCAACCGCACAGGGCAAGATCTTATAATGGATTGCCGTAAATCTGCCTCATATCTTTTTGATCCGGACGGTGATCTTCTTTTTGAAGGCAGGAATGAAGATTCCCGGTTATTCATGGCTGAAATTCCTCTTAACAAAGATGGAAAAATCGCAGGAATTAAACGGCAGACTATTCTAACAAAGCGGAACCCATTATTTTATCGGTCAATCTATCTTGATCGCAGGCTTATCAGTGACCTGACAGATTATTATGAACTGCCGCAGCCCGGAATTTTGAATCTTGAACTTGTTGTGCCTGAAGATGGAAAATTTGATTTGGCATCAATTGAAAAGAATATGATAAAATATAGAAATAAATCCCCGCTTTTTTATCTGCTGCCGGAAATGTGTGTCGATGATTTTAATTTAAAAAAACTGAAAAGACTGGCTAAAAAATACCAGGCTGGATTTGCAGTTGCAGTGAAACAAAATAAAGGCATGACAGATTATCTCCTGATCACTGATAAAAAAACACTGAAATATACCATTGGAGATTCAGAGCAGGATACGGAAGCTCCTTTTCCGGTTATTAAATTTGGAACCGCTAAAATTACAATAGTACCTTTTGATTATTTTAAACACCCCGAGCTTGCCCTTGCACTGGCCAAGACAGGGTGCGATCTGGTTCTGCTTCCAATACAGCAGCTTGATTCCCAAAAGAGACTTTTGGCAAGGATTAAAACCACCGAAAATATTGCTGTGGCTGTTTGCGCCAATAACGGAGCAGCACTTTATATGCCGCCCGAAGGGCATCTGCTATGGAAAAAAAAATCATTCAAGGGTACAGGGATATTCTCATACGAGGTTGATACAGTCATGACCAGGAAAAAAAATTTTCAGGACAGGGTTGATTTTGAGCTGATTCTGGGAACTGGTAGACCATGATACCGGTTCAGGAGCTGCACTATAAAAAAACAAAACAGGATTATGAATATGCTAAGGCGGGCAGCCTTTGATGAAAACCCGGCTCTCTTTTGTAAAGAGTAGGAAATCTCTTCAAATGAATTGACAAAAAAAATTGAGCAGGCTATTACGCTTTATCCGAAGGTGACAATTGAACGGCAGTTTTTATTTGAAATTACTTCTTTTTGTCTTGATGTGGGGGTCGATGGTCATCGGGGAGACATCATCATGCTGAAGAGAGCTAAAGCTCTTGCTGCCTGGAATGGCCGACGGGAAGCAGTCTCCGCAGGCATCGAACTATCTGCAGAACTGGTGCTGCCACACAGAGTGCGGCGTCAGCCACTCCAGGAGATCGGAGAAAATATAAAAAATTTACGGAAAAAAAATGATCCGAACAGAAAATCTAAAAAAATCATATAAAAATATTCATGCCTTAAAAGGTATCAGTTTCAGGGTTCCTCCAGGTGAACTCTTTGCATATCTTGGTCCTAACGGGGCTGGTAAAACAACAACCATCCGGATTTTGACAGGACTTACCAGGCAAACATCAGGCGATGCATGGCTGGGCGGCTTTCATATTAAAAAAGAAAGTCTTAAGGCAAAAAGAAAATTCGGTCTGGTTATGCAGTCGATTAATCTGGATCAGGAACTTACGATATCTGAAAATATGGATATTCATTGCCGGCTCTTTAATATCTCTTTTGCAGAGCGCAGAAAAAAGATAGATGAACTCCTGGCCTATGTGGATCTTATCGACCGGAAAAAGAGCCTGGTAAAACAGCTTTCCGGAGGTATGAAGCGGCGCTTGATGATTGCAAGAGCGATGGTGCATTCCCCTCAAATTCTTTTTTTGGATGAACCGACAGTAGGATTGGACGCTAAAATTCGCAGACGAATCTGGGCATTAATAAAAAAAATTCAGAATAGAGGCGCCACCATTCTTTTAACGACCCATTATATTGAAGAAGCAGAATTTTTGGCAGACAGAGTCGCATTTCTTGACGAGGGAAAGATTGTGGTCATTGATACACCGCAAAAATTGATGGAGCAAACCGGAAACTGGGCAATTGATCAGATTGATGGTGATAATATGAAGACAGTTTATTTTAAAACCAGATCTAAGGCTGATGCCTTTATTGCTACACAGCAGGAAAGCTATACCCTGCGTCGAGTGAATCTGGAAGATTCATTTTTATCTTTTACCGGAAAGAAGGTATTATGCTAAACGGTTTAACAGCTGTCTATTTACGCGAAATGTTAATTTTAAAACGGAGGCTCAAACGGCAAATACTAAGCATGTCAGTTTCGCCTTTGCTCTATCTGATTGCCTTTGGATATGCGATGGGAGATGTGACCAGATTTGACGGGCACACATACATTGAATTCCTCATTCCTGGCCTGGTGGCTATGAGTAGTATGACACAAGCCTTTGCTATTTCCACTGATATTAATGTAGCGCGGTTTTACTGGCATATTTTTGAGGAATTTCAGGCTGCGCCGATCAGCGATGCTGCCTATGTGGCAGGTGAGGTTCTGGCAGGTATGACAAGAGCATTTATTTCAGTTGTCGTGATTCTGATTATCGGCTTGTTTTTTAATGTAACTTTGGATTACGGAAATCTGTTATTCTGGCTGGCTATAGGACTTAACAGCTTTGTATTTGCGTCACTTGCAGTTGGTTTGGCCATGCTGGTTAAATCCCATGCAGATCAATCCATGCTTACCAGTTTTGTGATCACGCCGATGGCCTTTCTCGGAGGGACTTTTTTTCCTGTAGACCGTCTACCGGCATGGGCGCAAAAAATTATTTATCTGCTGCCGCTTACTCATGCGTCAAAAGCAATCCGACAAACATCCTTTGGCTCTTTGCCCGGCTGTTTCCCTTATTTACTGCTGACTGCAATCGGCCTGATATTTTTTATTATTGCTTTAAAATGCGTTAACCATGCAAGAGATTAACAGCCAACAAGAAATAGAGGTGATAAACAGGGTAAAAAAAATAATCATATCAGAAATAAACAAAAGTAATGCACGCAGAGTTTTTAAAAAAATAACATACTGTAATTATAGGATTTTTTTTATTCGAAAAGATGGATTAATTTTTTTATAATTTTAAAACTCATAATTTATTTACCACCCTTTATTTGAAATAATTTATCTAATTTTATCTTCGGTCTGTTTTTCTACAAGAATCATTTTTTTAATATGAGCTTGCTTTATTTTATCTGATAAAACTTTCAGATCAACCGGTTTTTCAATAAAATCCATTGCACCAAGTTTTATGGCCTCAATACCTTTTTCCAATGTAGCATGCCCTGTAAGTAAAATAACTTGAATATCGGGTTTTTTTTCTTTTAAAATGCGTAATACTTCAAGGCCGTCCATTTCAGGCATTTGTAAATCAAGAATAATAGCATCAAATACATCCT
>JAUVKE010000506.1 GCA_030592105.1 Desulfobacteraceae bacterium | reverse complement strand
GTCTTCCATCCAGGCCTGCGTTTCGCAATGGCTTTTTCCATGTTGGTTTAAGACCGATTTTTTTTATCATCTCCCTGTTTCCAAAAAAAAGATATACATCGGACCCCTTGCAGCGTTTCTTCAAAAAATCACCGAGATTTTTATAAAAACCTTCTATTCCGGTGTCGTCTTTTAACCGTATACCATATGGCGGATTAGAAATAATAACACTCTTTTCAATACCAGGCAGTTTATGTATATTTTTTTCAGATATGATTATTCTGTTGCCATCAGGCAGGCAGCGACAATTGGCAGAGGCTGCTTTTACTGCATATCGTGCTTTATCACTGCCTGTAATTAAATTTTTTGGCAAGTGCCGTATTTTTTTATCCCATTGTACCTTAATTCTTTTCCAAAGTTTTTCATCAAAATCCGGTAAAAAACTAAAACCGAAACAATTTCGTAAAAAACCGGCTGGAATAGAGCAGATATGCGTCATTGCTTCACAGAGAAGTGTTCCGGAACCACACATGGGATCATAAAGCGGCCGGTCACCATTCCATTCTGAAAGCGCTATAATTGTAGCAGCAAGTGTTTCCTGCATGGGAGCTTCAACTGTTTCCCGCCTGTATCCACGGCGATGTAATGAACCGCCTGATGTATCAAAACTGATTATAGCCTGTTCTTTTTCAATATGGAGATTTAACCATATATCAGGAGATCTCCCATCCACATTCGGCCGGCTGCCACACTTATCCCTGAAAAAATCGACTACAGCATCCTTTAAACATAAAGATGCAAACTTGGAATGTCTTAGATTATTGTTCCCCGAAACATTAGCAAAAATTCCAAATGTATTCTGAAGTGAAAAAAAAGCTGTCCAGTCAATCGATTTTCCTGCATGGTAAAGATCTCTGCGATCCCGGCAGGTAAATGTTATAAGCGGCGCCAAAACCCTTGTAAGAAAACGGGCATTATAATTAATAGTATAAAGAGCCGTCTGATCCGCCGAAAAATGGATCCCGCGAAATCCGTGTTTTAATTGCACAGCACCAAGCGACTTAAGTTCTTTCTCTGCAAGACTTTCAAATTCCCCTGGAATCTGGGCGAAATATCGCCCGTTTTTCTGATATAAAAACGAACTCATTTATAAGCCATTCTCCTGATTTTTGTCAGCAGTGTCTGGATAGAATCGTGCAGAAAAGATATTTTGCTGTTTTTGTTCGAACCCTAACCGGACACTACTGATTAAAAATTATTTGTCTGAAATTTTATGCCATCTTTTAAGTTTTTCACTGGCTGTTTTGCCCAGCATAGACACAAAATGAATTTCCTTGGGAACCTTATATGAAGCCAGGTGCTGAAAGCAAAATTTACGTATTTCGTTTTCAGCAAAATCTATTTTTAATTCATCTTTTAAAACTATATCAGCGCATGGAAGTTCTCCATACAGAGAGTGGTTGACACCATAAACTAAAGATTCCCTGATAGCCGGATGCTGGTTGAGAACTGATTCCACCTCATAGGGAAAAATCTTCATCCCGACAAAATTGATAACATTTTTTTCCCGCCCAACAAGAAAAAGAAAACCATTTTCATCAATTTTGCCCAGATCTCCGGTATTAAACCATCCGTTGGACAATACTTTTTCACGGCTTTGCCAGGGTACAAGATATGCATCAAACATCCCCTTCCCTTTAAGATGTACTTCACCGATGCCTTGTTTATCAATATTTATCAGTTTAGCTTTATAATCAGGAAGGATTTTTCCCACTGACCCTCGTGTAGTAATGTCTCTTGAATCGTTTATAAATGGTAGACCTACCTCGATAAGGCCATAAGCC
>JAUVKE010000286.1 GCA_030592105.1 Desulfobacteraceae bacterium | reverse complement strand
GTGTCGTGGGGTACCCAAATGCCTTTTAGGTCGCCCCAAGAGTTTTTTTTAAAGCGACATGCTCCTCCATCAGTTCGGAAAGGACTTCATTCTTTTTGGTTAATTTATCTTCCAAACCGTCAACTTTTTTCTCTGATTTTGAAGTGTTAGCATCTTTGCCATTTTGATTTATCTTTGTTTTCCATTGTGGTACGCTCTGACTTGGGTTGCGGGCAAAGCCCGCTTTGGTGTTATCTCCCTGCTCCAGCTTTGTACCAATATCTCCCCTCTTTTTTTCAATTTAGAGCTGCAATATTATTAATCGATTTTTTTCATAACAGGAGACCTTATGAAGGGAATATTTATCGATATTGATAAATGCACCGGGTGTAAGAGCTGCGAAATATATTGCGCAGTTTCTCACTCTGCATCAAAACAAATTTTTTCCGCAATTTTTGAAGATCCATTGCCGGCAGAAAGGGTGAAAGTGGAATCTTATAATGCATCCTCCATCCCTATTCAGTGCAGACACTGCGAAGAAGCCCCATGCGTTGATGCGTGCCCCAGCGGAGCTTTAAGCAAAGAAGCAGAAACAGGGATTGTTGCCATGGATCAGGAGAGATGTATTGGCTGCTGGATGTGCGCCATGGTCTGTCCCTTTGGAGCAATTATTCCAAAAATGGACTCCAAGGTTATTATAAAATGTGACAGATGTCCTGATCTGAATGAACCTGCATGTGTAAATGCCTGTCCTACAAATGCTCTTCTTTTTGGTGAGCTGAGCGAAGTAATGAAAAAAACAAGAAAAAAGGCTGCTCAAATAACAATATCAGCTATTAAAAAGGAAATAAGCATTGGAGGCTTAACGTGAAATCAATAGAAAAATCGGTGAATATACTTATTGAAAAAGCAGAAAATGAAGGGATAGAGCTTGCGTGGGACAGGCTGGAAAAGCAGGAACCTCAGTGCGGATTCGGGCTTTTGGGGATATGCTGTAGAATTTGTAACATGGGACCCTGCAGAATAAATCCATTTGGAGATGAACCTAAAAAAGGTGTTTGTGGTGCTACTGCTGATGTTATTGTGGCAAGGAATCTGGGAAGGATGATTGCCGCAGGAGCAGCTGCTCATTCAGATCACGGAAGAGATATTGTTCACACCCTGCTCCTTGCCTCCCAAGGAAAAGCCCGGGGATATGAGATCAAAGATGAAGCTAAGCTAAAAGCAATTGCTGCTGAATTTAAAATAGATACAAACAGAGATAAAAATGATGTTGCAAAGGATCTTGCAAAAGAAGTGATGCAGGAATTCGGCATGGAAAAGGGGGAGATTCAATTCATTGAGAGAGCCCCTGCAAAGAGGAAGGAGATATGGAAAAAACTTGGGATACTCCCCCGTGGAATAGACAGGGAAATTGTAGAGATGATGCATCGAACCCATATAGGCGTTGATAACGACTATGCAAACATCATCTTACATGGACTTAGAACATCTTTAAGTGATGGATGGGGCGGTTCCATGGTGGCCACTGAACTTAGCGATATACTCTTTGGTACGCCAAAGCCTGTAAAATCAAAGGTGAATCTTGGTGTTTTAAAAGAGGATGCTGTTAATATCATAGTCCATGGACACGAACCTACATTATCAGAAATGATTGTGCTTGCCTCTAAAGACCCTGGTTTGATTGATCTTGCAAAAAAAAATGGGGCAAAGGGAATAAACTTAAGCGGTATGTGCTGCACAGGAAATGAAATACTTATGAGAAAGGGGGTTCCTGTTTCAGGAAATTTTCTCAATCAGGAGGTTGCTATTATCACAGGGGCAGTTGAGGCAATTATAGTTGACGTGCAATGTATTATGCCATCTATAACCGAAATTGCCAAATGTTATCATACAGATATAATATCCACATCCCCAAAGGCAAAGTTTACCGGAGCTCTTCATATGGAGTTTCACGAGGATAAAGGTCTTGATATTGCTAAAGAGATTGTAAAAAAGGCCATAGAAAATTTTCCAAAAAGAAACAAAGAAAAAATATTCATCCCTGACAAGCCCGTTGAAATGTATGCAGGATTCAGCGTTGAAGCCATTGTAGAGGCATTAGGCGGAAAACTTGACCCACTGATTGATGCCATTAAAGCAGGACAGATAAAAGGGATCGCAGCCATTGTGGGATGCAATAATCCCAAGGTAAAACATGATCAAAGCCATGTGGAAATGACAAAAAAGCTGATAGAAAATGATATTCTCGTACTGGAAACAGGCTGTGTTGCCATTGCCAATGCAAAGGTCGGATTGCTTGTTCCGGAAGCCGCAGAAAAAGCAGGGGAGGGATTAAAAGCTGTTTGCAAGGCTCTTGGAATTCCCCCGGTATTGCATATGGGTTCCTGCGTAGATATAAGCAGGATACTGGTGGTTACCGCGGCAATTGCAAATGCCCTGGGAGTTGATATAAGCGATCTTCCTGTTGCAGGGGCTGCCCCTGAATGGATGAGCGAAAAGGCGGTGAGCATCGGTACCTATGTAATAGCTTCAGGAGTATTCACAGTTCTTGGGACAGTCCCCCCTGTTCTTGGCAGCGCAGAGGTGGCGGGTCTCCTTACAAATGGTGCAGAAGGACTTATAGGGGCAAAGTTTGCTGTTGAAATGGATCCAGTTAAAGGGGCCGATCTGATGATAGATCATATCAAAGCTAAAAGAAAAGGGTTGGGCCTGTGAAAAATGTCATAATCGGGAACAGCGCAGCAGGGGTGAGTGCAGCAGAAACCATAAGAAACATTGATAATGATGCGTTAATCACGATTATCAGTGATGAAAAGTATGCTTTCTATTCCAGATGTCTTTTGACATATTACCTGTCTGGAGAAATCAGCAAAAAAATGCTTTTTATCAGGCCGGATGATTTTTTTGATAAATTGAATATTAATTTTATGCCGTGCAAGCGCGCTGTAAAGATCGCAAATGGCGTTGTAATTCTTAAAGATGGAAGCGATGTTCAATACGATAAATTACTTGTTGCAACAGGGGCATCTGCAAACAGAATAGATATTCCCGGCTCTGATGCTGATGGCCTCTTTTGCATGAGGGATTTAAATGATCTCACAGCAATTGATTCCCGTTTAGGTGGTGTTAAAACAGCCGTAGTTATAGGTGGTGGGCTGGTGGGGATAAAAACAGCCTGTGCATTAGTAAAAAGAGGGATAAAAGTTACGGTTTTAATAGCCTCCGGCACTGTTCTTTCCCAGATGATCGATGCAAATTCTGGAAATATGGTTAAAGCTGTGCTGGAAAAAAACAACCTGAAAATAAAAACAGGTGTTACACCTGAGGAAATTATCAAAAAATCAGGAAAACTTGCAGGGATCAGTCTCAATAATGGTGAAACAATAGACTGTCAAATCGCAATTATGGGCAAAGGTGTTGAACCAAATACCGAGCTTGTGAAGGATTTAAAGATTCAGGTTAATTCCGGTATAGTTGTTGATAATAGAATGGAGACTGCAATTAAAGGTATTTATGCTGCCGGAGATGTCGCTGAAACAATGGATATTGCATTACAATCAAGTCGTGTAAATGCTATATGGCCCTGTGCCGTGGAACAGGGGAGGATTGCCGGCGCAAACATGGCCGGCAAAATCAGACAATATCCAGGATCTTTGCGGATGAATTCCATAAGCTCTTTTGGTCTTGATGTTATCACCCTTGGGATTGTTGATCCCAAAGATGATGAATATGAGATATTTACACCAAAGCATAATATTGAGCAAAATCTCTACCAGAAATTAATTTTTAAGGACGATATCCTTTGTGGAGCCATACTTGTTAACGATATTAAACAGGCGGGGTTCTATAACAGCTTGATAAAAAAAAGGATGAAAATAACAAAATTCAAAAAAGATCTTGTGAATGGGGATCTAAGACGTATTGTTTCTTTGATTTTATAGTT
>JAUVKE010000256.1 GCA_030592105.1 Desulfobacteraceae bacterium | reverse complement strand
GCACGAGCGAGTTTCGCAATTTTGGCGGAGCAAACTTAGAAATTCAAGAAATTTATTCGCAATAGCGGAAAAAACAATTAAACTTCCCGTATTTTCTTTCTTGCAACTTTCTAACCGGACACTACTGATAATTTTCCTTCAAATTCCAGGAAACGTGGACAAAATAACCGCAAATATGGTTCAAGTCAACAACTTGTAACTTCTTCAACAACGGCTTAAGAAAAAACGGATTTAAAAAATTTAAAAAATAAAAGAAGAATACCGGTTAAAAACAAATAAAAAAATATCTTGACAAAATTTCAACAGTATATTTTTTATACAAAACGCCAAAGCAGATATCACATTAAACAGAAATGGAGAAAACATGCACATGGTACAAAGCAAATCGAACAGTTTTTTTACACTTATTCTTTTATCCATATTTATATTATTTCCAGAAACTGTAAACGCTGCCAATCCATGGGACAAATATAAAGAAGGGACTCTTTTTGAACTGTCAAAAGATCAGTTCGGGGAACCAATGGATACAGAAGCCTTCAGGCCGAAACCTGAAATTAAACTTCAAACAGAAGAAAAACAAAAAACACCTGCAATAGAAAACTCAACAGTAAAAGAAAATCCCGAAACAAAGCCCTTAACAAATCCTGGGGCTGAAGAAAAACCGAAATATACAATGAATAACGATACAATTAATATGGTAGAAAAAAAAGAAATAAAAAAGCCATCAACAGATAATACCAAAAATGTCCCCAGGAAAAACATACCCGCCGCCGCCCCCCTTCTTAAACCTTTACTTAATCTCATTTTCAAAATTTCAACAGTCATACTCTCATCCATTGCTCTGATCTTTTCCATCAAGGCATTAAAAACAGCTGAAGATACCAAAAAAACAGTTTCGGAATTTATCGGAAAGCTATAAGTTTTACCTCTTCAGATAATTAATTCCCAAAACCCGAAGGGAGAACCTGAAAAATACTATATAATTTAGGTTTATAATTTTTCGATAATATGGTTTATTCTATTGGAGTAAAATAAACATCACAGAAAAGGAGACATAAACATGCTGCGGTTCAATTCGGTGGATTTTGACAGACTTACAACAGAAACCCTTGTTATTCCTGTTTGTGAAGATAAAGATATTCATACTATCCAGGCCCTGTCATCTGCGGTAAAACAGGCAAAAAGCCTCAAAGAATTTAATGGGAAAAAAGATGAAATAACCATACTATACGATTTACCGGGAATCAAAGTGGGTAGAGTAATTTTTTCAGGGATGGGGAAGCTTGAACAGATCGATTCCGACACATTACGTTCATTTGCCGGAAAAATTGTAAAAGAATGCATTAAAAAAAACCTCCTTGAGATATTGATAGTCCCGCCCCACGCTGAAAAAACCAAAAAAATGGGGACCCAGGAAATTTTAGAATCTATTATGGAAGGAGCCTGCCTTGGCAACCATATTTTCGACAAGTATAAAACTGAAAAAAAAGATAACCCCCTGGAAAAAATAGAAGTTCTTGTAACACCGGAGACTGGGAAAAAATACAGCAACCTCCCCGGACGAGTGGAGACCATCTCCAGCGGAACCATACTTGCCAGGGAGTGGATAAGCACACCTTCCAACGACAAAAGACCGGAAGACTTTACAAAATCAATAGAAAAGGAAGCAAAAAAAGTAAACCTTACCATCAAAATCATGGATGAGAATGAGTTGAAACAAGAAAAGTTCGGAGCCATTCTTGCAGTTGCCGCCGGAAGCAACAGCAGCCCCAGATTGATTGTTTTGCAGCACAAAAATGAAAATGCTGATAAGACCGTGGTTCTTGTGGGAAAAGGAATCACCTTTGATTCAGGAGGGATAAATTTAAAACCCTCTGATTCCCTTGGTGACATGAAAATGGATATGTCAGGGGCCGCTGCCGTCGCAGCAACACTTATAACAACCGCAAAACTCAAATCACTTAAATCAAAAATAAACCTTATTGGAGTAATTCCTGTGGTGGAAAATATGCCCTCGGGAAATGCCTCCCGGCCGGGTGACATTATAAAGACATATAATGGCAAAACCGTTGAAATAGGAAATACCGATGCGGAAGGAAGACTCATATTAATAGATGCCATATCCTACAGCCTTAAACAATTCAAACCGGATATACTCATAGATATGGCAACCCTTACAGGAGCATGCGTTATAGGACTGGGAGAAAAAATTGCAGGAATATTCTCTTCTGACGACAAACTTGCTGAATCGATTATTAAATCAGGAGAAAAAACCCACGAACGATGCTGGCGACTTCCGCTCCCTGAAGATTATAAAGAACTTCTGAAAAGTGAATTTGCCGATATTCATAACATGAGCAGTTCCCGCTGGGGCGGAGCAATAACCGCTGCCCTGTTTTTATCTGAATTCGTCAAACAAACAAAGTGGGCGCATATAGATATTGCCGGCCCCGCTTATACTAAAAAAGAGACCGCATACTCCACAGCAGGGGGGACAGGCTTTGGAGTAAGACTCTTTTGTGACCTACTGGAAAATATATAACAATAAGCAATTATGAAATCAGAACATATTAAAGTCATAGCCGAAAACAGAAAAGCCAGGCATAATTACTTCATAGAGAATACATACGAAGCCGGAATTGCCCTAAAAGGGACCGAAGTCAAATCCATCAGGATAGGCAGGGCAAACCTAAAAGATTCCTATGCAAAAATTCATAACGGAGAAGTTTTTCTCTACCATATGCACATAGGTGATTACCCCTTTGCGTACTATGACAACCATGACCCTGTAAGACAAAGAAAACTCCTTTTGCATAAACATGAAATAAAAAAATTATATGGAAAGGTCAATGAAATGGGATTTTCCCTGATCCCCCTGAGACTCTATTTTAAAAACGGAAAGGTTAAAGTAACCCTGGGACTTGCAAAGGGGAAAAGGCAGTATGACAAACGGGCAACAATAAAAAAACGAGACGAAAAACGGGATCTGGATAGAACAATGAAAAATTTTAGATAGAAACATTGACTCTTTCAAATTAATACATTATACTCAAGACAACTTTTTTATTTGCAGCTTGTCAGTCGATTTAAAATAGACAAAAAAAAACAAGGGGGCGAAATGGCTTCGACGAGGATACTGGAGCAATAGACTGCATGTCGAGTTTCCGTGGAACTCGTAAAACTGCGGGACTAAAGATAATCGCAGACGATTATAATTACGCTGTAGCCGCTTAGGTCGGCTACCGTTCTGTCAGTGTTTTCTCCCACAAACCTGATAAGAGCGTCGACTAGTGGGATAGTCTGATTTAAATGTCTGTTTTAAATCGGGCGAACACTTTACAGACTGGCCTTTTAAGTATCCATTCTGAAGGAGACCTGAAAAGCGAGATTTAAATTTCAGAATAAACATGTAGACGTCATTGTGAAATATTTTCGGACGCGGGTTCGACTCCCGCCGCCTCCACCATTTAAAAATAGACAACCCGTCTTTTCTGAGTAATGCTCTGGAAAGACGGGTTTTTATTTGCCCATTATTCAAAGGGCTTTGGCGGTTTTCACATCAACGGCAACCCCTTTTCCACCCGCCTCGTTTCCACTATTCTCCAGCCTTTTATTCTCTGTTCGACTCCGAATTTTTGTTTTTTCAAGACGAAGCCAGAAGCTCGTCCGGTGGGCAATGCCTGTTATATCGGGGAACTGGATTTCTTAAACAGTTAAGCCACGACCTTTTGACAGAATTCCCTGATCTGAAAGAATTTTCTTTGGCTAATCTGCAATGGCATATGTTTTATACAAAGGATATTGGAAATAGTTAAACAGCCTGTCCCACAATTGCGAAGCACCCTGCTTTGCAATTGTTTCAAGTTCCCTGGGAGCACAAAACCTGGTGAGATATAATCAAAAGTTGTATTTAAGGAATTAGGTGGTGTATCCTCTAGGTGATTGTTTACAGGCAATAACCCGGCCACTTTTTAATAAGGGGTCGAACGGGGTCAAACCTTGAATTATAAATAAGACTAAGGCGGGCTTTGCACCCGCAACCCAAATAGTTGTATTTACTATATATTTGGTTTTGGCTTCGGCCATTTCAGGATATGAGATACTAAAGCTAACAAAATCCGAATTCACAATTCAAGGTTTGACCCCATTTTTGCTCTATCATCTGCCGCCGGATTCCCAGCTTTGGAAGTACCG
>JAUVKE010000410.1 GCA_030592105.1 Desulfobacteraceae bacterium | reverse complement strand
CTGGCTCTGTGAAGCCCTGATCAATGTTGGATTTACCATTCATCCCCCGGAAGGTGCTTACTATGTTCTGGCAGATATACGCTCCATGGGCTTTGACGATGATCTGGATTTTTGCAAAATACTTACAAAAGATGCGGGAGTTGCAGCAATTCCATGTTCATTCTTCTGGCATCAGAGAAAACAGGGGAAAAATCTTGTAAGATTCTGTTTTTGTAAACAGGATGAAACTCTAAAAAAAGGAGTGGAAAGATTGACAAAATGGGCAAAATAAAAATAGCCGTTGCACAGATGGATATTGCCTGGCATGACAGAAAAAAAAACCATGAAAAAGCAGAACTCTTTGCAAAAAAAGCCGGTGAAGAGGGGGCTGATATTATAGTCTTTCCTGAAATGTTTTCAACTGGGTTTACATCCGACATACATTTTGCCGAAGAACCTTCTGATGGCCCCACCCCATCACTTTTGCGCGGTATAGCCAAAAAAGAAAAGCTTGCTGTAATAGGCGGTTATGTGAGATCGCGGGAAACCGGAAAACCCGAAAATGTTTCCATGGTGGTCGATAAAAATGGAGTCGACCTTGCCGTATACGCAAAGATTCATCTGATAAGTCTCCTTGGTGAAGATAAAAGCTGCTCTCCCGGAGATATCCCTGTCCCGTTTCAGCTTGAAAAAATTCATGCTGCATCCCTTATATGTTATGATCTCAGATTCCCTGAATTATTCCGCAGCCTTGCTGATCAATGCCGGCTTATATTTGTAATAGCCTCGTGGCCTTCAGCACGTCAGGCACACTGGGATATACTCCTGCCGGCCAGGGCAGTGGAAAACCAGTCTTTTGTAGTTGGGGTAAACAGGGTGGGAAAAGGGGGAGGCCATACTTTTACAGGAGGTTCCACTGTTATCGACCCTCTGGGGAGGGTAATAGCATCCGGAGGGAGCCGGGAATCCCTTTTTTTTGCTGAAATAGATCCGGAAATGGTAGAAAAAATTCGGACTGAAATGCCGTTTTTGCGGGATCGAAGATTTGGGTGTTAGTGGCTTATGCCATGCGGAATAGGGGGATAAGGGAGGTACGTCCCCTGTTTCCCCCCTTATCAGATTGGTTGACTTTCTTCATAAAGGGTTTTCGGTGAAATATCTGCTCCATTTGGCCATGAAATACTCCAGCCATCTACAAAAAATTTTTGAAAATAATCTTTATCCTTAAGTGGTTCAAAAATTTCATCTTCTAACCAATTGATAAAATCTGTTACCTCTCTTGAAAATTGGACTGATTATTTTTTTTAACATTTCGAATGTAATCGTTGGTGGTCAATGATTTAAACGCCCACCACATCACCAACCGTAGGGGCAATCCTTTGTGGTTGCCCCATTGTTGATGATTGTTCCATCTTTCGGGCACCCACAAGGGGCGCTCCTACGGATTCAACGATTCCATGAAAATAATTGGTTTGAATATATTCCATTGCGGTGCTCACCGGAGCCGTGAGCCGTGCAGGCAAATGCAGTTTAATTGTGCGGTTCACGGTGTCCGGCTATTTTTATTCTGCTTCATCCTCCCCTTTTTGCTGGGCAGGTACACGTAACAGTTTTGTGAGGTCTGCAAAAGGGGTGTTGATGGCCGCCGATTTTTCTCCGGTATTCGAATCTTGAGTGTTCTGCCATTCGGCTTCCAGGAGGCGGGAGTGTTCGTTGTCGTGGCAGTAGATGCACAGCAGCTCCCAGTTGCTGCCATCGATGGGATTATTATTGTGATTATGGTCTCTGTGATGGACAGTCAGCTCTTGGAGTTTTTTGCCGGAAAACTCCCGGCAGCATTTTGCGCAGACCCATGGGAAGAGCTTCAGCGCTTGATTTCGGTAATCTTCTTTTTTCATTCTCTTTTTTCCGCAGTAAAGTATGATAATAGATAAGCACAACGTTAAATAAGGCTTTGATAAATAGTTGCAAAAAATGAGACGGGATGCAACCGAATATTGAGATAATAAAAATAAAAACAACGATTGTCAAAATGTAAATCTCTGTTTGCTGCAAAATTCAGCAAATAACGGTCCGTTATTTGCGAACGTTTATTTAAGCTTTCGTAAATCCGGCAGGGGCTTTACAGCCAACTACTTCACCCAACTGTCAATAGTGATGCATTTTTTTGAAACACTCTCTTCCGCATAAAAGTTGTAGCTTTTGGAAGGCTTTTTCCCGCATTGTTGGCGGTAGGTGGGCTTGGCGTTAAGAGCCTGTTTAAAAATCAGGGAATCCAGGTTAAAAAGTGTGAGAGCAAAGGCAAATTGGAGTGAATAGCAAGCTTATTTGTCGTAAATTTATGATAATTCGACCGTTCTCACGATTTTGCAGCGAATTCATGAATTTTTAAACAGGCTCTAAACATGTATTTTTTTCATGCATTTTTTTTAAAAATAAAAAGAGGGGTAGAAGATGGGACATCTCACTAGAAATCCAGTTTATACAAAACTTGGGAAAAAAATAGACGGTTTTTCGTACAGGGCACCATTTAACGACAAACTGTATGCCATTTTAAAAGAGCTTTATTCTGAAGATGAGGCTTGTGTAATTATAAAAATGCCGTATTTTTTTTCTGATTTT
>JAUVKE010000278.1 GCA_030592105.1 Desulfobacteraceae bacterium | reverse complement strand
CAATCTTCCGGTAGCATCAATTTTATGTAAAGAACTTCCTCTAAACATATTTATCCATATTTATCCATTTGCATCCATTTATACCCATAAAATACAAATTAGCGTGATAGTCAAGTAAAAAATTAATAATATTTTGTTTTTTTAAAATAATTTTATTCAGATATAGATCAAAATGTTATAAGATTATATCTTTTTAAATACATAACGTGTTATCCCTATTGAAAAATCACAATTTGCGATCGTTTAAAATATCAAAAAATTAATTTATGTAGGTTGGCTGCATGGACAGGTAGGGCAATTGCATCAAATAAAGCATCCGCGTTGAGATGTTTCCGCACTTTAATTTTTGATGGTATAGTTTTCTTTTTTGGCATGACTTTTTTCCTGTTAATAGAGTTTGTCATGCTTTAATAAAATATTATTTTGCTTTTGCTTATAAAAATAGTTATGTTGTTTAAAAAAAATTGTTATTTTAGGGTTAAATTCAAAAAAAGTTTACGAAACGACAAAGCCTTACCCTGCTATTTTAGGATACATTAGACTGATAAAGGGGATTGAATGAAAAATCAAAAGCAAATAAAGAACTCGAAACAAAACAGGTAAATAAAAAAATAACGGAAACATAATATGAAAAAATATTTAATTATCGGAAACGGAGTTGCAGGAACAACAGCGGCGGAAACTATTCGCCGTCATGACAACGCAGGGAATATTATAATTATAACAGATGAAAGCTTTCCCTTTTATTCCAGGCTTCGGTTGAACGAGTATATTGAAGGAAAAATAAATGAAGAAAAGCTGATAATCAAAAATGAAAAGTGGTATCTGGATCATAATATCAATCTTATGCTTGATACACGGATTGTAGATGCGGATTTAAAAAATAAAACTGTTTTAACCCGGGATGGAAAAAACATTTCCTATGACAGCCTTCTTGTTGCAACGGGAAGCCATTCCTTTGTCCCGCCGATAAAGGGATCTGAAAAAAAAGGCGTT
The DNA here is from genome assembly GCA_030592105.1 of Desulfobacteraceae bacterium. The sequence continues at coordinate 3,017 of JAUVKE010000278.1, read as the reverse complement.
TTTACATTGCGCAATATTAAAGATGCCCAAAATATTATTAAATATGCAGAGAATGCTGACGATATTATAATTATCGGAGGAGGACTTCTCGGTATTGAGGTTGGATATGCTCTTTTAAAGTCAGGAAAAAAAGTTTTGATAGTTGAATTTTTTCCAAGGCTCCTTCCAAGGCAGCTTGATGATGATGGCGCAAAAAGGCTCCGGATTATCATGGAAGATATGGGGTTTTCATTCAGGCTTGGCGCTAAAACTGAAGAAATTGCCGGAAAAGACCGGGTTGAAAGAATTTTGCTTGAAAAAGGTGAAACTCTCCCTGCAAAGACGGTTATAGTTTCAGCTGGTGTCCGTCCAAACCTGGAACTTGCTGAATCTTTACAAGTTCATTGTGATAAAGGGATAGTTGTGGATGATCATATGAAAACAGACAGCGCCGATATTTATGCGGCAGGGGATGTGGCCGAGTTTGAAAGCAGGCTGTTCGGCATATGGCCTGCCGCCATGGATCAGGGCAAGGCAGCGGGCGCAAACATGGCTGGAGCAGATATGACATATAAAGGGACAGTCATATCCAACACCTTAAAGGTTGCAGGGATAGATCTGGCTTCTGCAGGCGATATTGATGTCGAAAACAAATTAGAATCAAAGGTGTTTGCAGATAATCAGGTTTATAAAAAACTGGTATTTGATAATAATAAAATTGTCGGTTGTATTATGCTTGGTGATAAAACCGGTTTCAATAAAATAACCAGGACAATATCTGAAAAAAAGAACATTTCACGTTTAAAAGATCAAATCCTCTCTAAAGGGTTTAATTTTGAAAAACTTTGATTTTTTCAGTAAACCGTAAACGGTTATTATTTTTTAAATGTTCCAAGCCCCCAAACAAAAAGGAGGGAAAAGATGGAAATAAAAAAAAACATGTTAATTGTTACAGCAGCTTCAGCGCTTGTTTTATGCGGAGGGTTATGTTCTTTTTGTTCTGCTGCGACTAAAGTTGATACTTGTGTTAAATGTCACGAAAAAACAAGCCCGGGCCAGGTGGCTGACTGGAAGGCAAGCCAGCACTTTAAAGAAGATGTTACCTGTTCGGATTGTCATGGAACAAAACATAAAAGTGAAAAAGATGCCAAGCTGGTAAGCTTCCCGGATGAGCATACCTGTGCTGAATGTCATGAAGATCAGTTTGATCAGTTTTCCAAGGGCAAGCATAACTTCGGGTGGACATCATTAAATGCTCTACCTGTTACACACGTGGAACCTGACGAGTTAATGGAAGGAGGCAAAGGCTGCGGCGGTTGTCATAATATGGGCATTAAAACCGAGGATCAGAAAAAAGAACAATTGGCCAAGGGTTATCGCTACCAGAATAATTCCTGCGATGAATGTCATACAAGACATACATTTTCCAAAAAAGAAGCTCAGGATCCGAGGGCCTGTCAGCAGTGTCATATGGGTTATGACCATCCTCAATGGGAAATGTGGAGCAGCTCCAAGCATGGAACACGCTGGTTTGCAAAAGAAGGTGGCAGACTTCCTGAATCAGCCTCAGCTCCAACGTGTCAGGAATGTCACCTACCTGACGGAAATCATGAAAACAAAACAGCATGGGGATTTTTAGGCGTAAGGCTTCCTTTGCCAAAAGATAAACAATGGGCTGCTGACCAAGTAACCATTCTTAAAGCCCTGGGAGTACTTAGTCCTGAAACAGGAGAAGCAACACCACGTCTTGATGCTGTAAAGGCGGTTGACCTTGCCCGTTTAACTGAAGAGGCATGGCAAACAGAACGTGAAAAAATGGTCACTACCTGCAAAAAATGCCATTCAGAAAAGTATGCCCGCACACAGCTTGAAATGGGTGATTCCATGATGCAAAAGACTGACAGGCTTATGGCACAAGGTATTGACGAAATAGCAGGTCTTTACAAAGACGGAATTCTTATCAAACCAGACAACTACTCATTTGCTTATCCTGACCTTCTTTTCTTTATGAGAACCGGTGGAGGAAAACTTAAGCAGGCATCCCATATTGAACAGGTTCTGTTTCAGATGTACATGAAACATCGCATGAGAACCTATCAGGGTGTTTTTCATGCAAATCCTGATTATACTTACTGGTATGGATGGGCACAGATGACCAAGGATTTAACAGAGATTAAAGATCTTGCTCAAATAATGCGGGCAAATCACAAGGCTGGGAAATAAAAATCCCGGGATATTTACAATACATGGGCGATCACAAGGATCGCCCCTACAGGAGGTACTGCGATGAAAGCAAGAAAAATAAAAGACCGTGTTTACTGGATGGGTTCTTTGGATTGGGACAGGCGTTTGTTCGACGCTCTTGTGCCTCTGCCGGACGGAACAAGCTATAACGCATATCTTATTGAGGGGAGTAAGAAGACCGTTTTGATAGATTCAGTTGACCTGCCCATGGCTGATGAACTTTTATCACAGCTTGATGGAGTCCCACAAATTGATTACATTATCTCGCAGCATGCGGAGCAGGACCATTCTGGAACAATCCCCCAGGTTCTTGAAAAATTTCCTGAAGCAAAGTTGATATCAACCCCCAAAGCAAAGGGATTGCTCATCGATCTTCTGCAAATACCCGAAGATGTTTTCATAACCGTCAAGGATGGTGAAACTTTATCTCTCGGTGACAAAACCTTAAAATTTATTTATGCACCATGGGTTCATTGGCCTGAGACCATGGTGACCTATCTTGAAGAAGACAAGATTCTTTTTAGTTGTGATTTTTTTGGTTCCCATATTGCAGCAACCGATCTTTATGTCACTGATGAAGGGCGCGTTTATGAGGCAGCAAAACGCTATTATGCCGAAATCATGATGCCCTTTAGAAACATAATCAAAAAGAATATAAATAAACTCGCGGCCTACGATATAGAAATAATAGCCCCCAGTCATGGGCAGCTATATTCCCGCCCATCATTTATTATTAATGCTTACCATAACTGGATTACAGGTTCTCCTAAAAATACAGTGGTTCTCCCTTATGT
>JAUVKE010000124.1 GCA_030592105.1 Desulfobacteraceae bacterium | reverse complement strand
ATAATAGGAAGTCTCTTTTTCATTATAATAGCCTGCTTTTTTTAATTTGACTGTTTTTTGTTTATAACCGGCATACTTGTTAAAAGGTTATACTCTTTTATAAACAATTGCCAGAACTTATTAAATTACATATGTGAATAGGATCAGGTGGTAATATTTTTTATTTTAAACATTTTATAACATTTAAAGATAATCAAAGATTTTAATAGCTATTTCACGAAAACCAATTGTCAATAATTAGATTATAATTGTTAACAATTATGCAAATGTAGCAGATATTATTAAAATTTTTACAAAAATTTAATATTTTAAAAAACAGTGTATTTAAAGCGGGTTGCAAAGATTTTATTTAAAAAACATAAAAAAAACAGATAGATATAAATTGTTCATAACTTTATAAAAGAATAAATAAAAAACGTTTTTTCCCAGTTTGACAGATGCATAAAAATTATTTAAAAGCAGCAGAACATCTGCTCCAGTGCCAATTAATCTGTAGATTGCAATAAGCGCTACAGATTTTCAAACAATTAATTTCACCAGGATAAAGGTAGCTAAAAAAATGAAAGTTCTTTGGAACGAAGTGAAAACAAATGTTAAACAAGCTCTTCCTGAGCACAGTTATAACATGTGGATCAAACCGATAGAATTTCAAATGGCAAAAAAAGATTCTGTGGTCGTTTCCTGCTCGAATTTTTATTCTAAAAAACGTATTCTTGATCAATACGGAGCTGTTCTTGATGGAGAAATCAAACGAGTTTTCGGCAAAGCCTATAATTTAATAATCGAAGTTGCCGATTTTAGTCAATATGATTTAAAAAAAACAGCCGCCACCTCTCAAGTCCCTTTTCCTGACAATAAATTACGTGTACAAAGCGGACGTTATTTGAGAAATAATTTTACATTTGATCAGTTTGTTGTGGGAAACAATAATGATTTTGCATTTTCTGCAGCCCTCTCCCTTGCGTCACGCCAAAATCTTCCCCAGAATTTTTTGTACCTGATTTCAAAACCGGGAATGGGGATGAGTCATCTTTCCCAAGCAATCGGACATTACATTCATTCTGAAAATTCTTCCAGCAGAATTTACTATATCACTGCAGAAGATTTCACCAATGAAATGGTTCAGGCATTTAAAAATGATACATTCAGTGATTTCAAGAAAAAATATAGAGATGGATGTGATGTTTTGCTCCTGGAAAATATTCAATATCTAAGTGGGAAAGAGCGTACTCAAACAGAACTTGCAACAACACTCGACTATTTACATGAGTCGGACAAAAAAATAATATTTTCCAGTTGTTATCTTCCAGGAGATATACCTAAATTAAGTGACAAATTACGTTCACGCCTTTCATCTGCTCTTATTTCGAATATTGAAGTTCCTGATTTCAGGACAAGGGTCAGGATATTGCAGAAAAAATCGAAGGCCTATGGATATTCTATTCCAGAGGATGTTGCCCAATATCTGGCCAGTGAGCTCACAGAAGATGTCAGACAGGTGGAAAGCGGGTTAATAGGAGTTGCTGCCAAATCTTCTCTGCTTGGAGTTACCATTGATCTCCCCCTGGCTGAGAGTGTTGTCAAAAACATTATTCGTATTCGCAAAACCGTTACAATGGAAATCATAAAAAACCTTGTATCCAAACAGTTTAATGTTACTGTTAATGATCTTGTTTCCCGCTCCCGCAAGCAGCGTGTGGTAAGGCCGAGACATATCGCCATGTTCTTGTCCCGCAATTATACAGATGCTCCATTGCAGGTAATAGGAAAGTCTTTTAACAGGTATCATGCAACTGTTCTTCATTCCATAGGAAAAGTTGAACATGCAATAAAAGAAGATATTACCATGAAAAAACAGGTTGAAATTATCACCAAAAAGATTGAATCCGGAAATTTTTAAAGAATGCATGATGGCTTTTCAGATAATTGATTTTATAAAAATAGAAGAAAAAAGCTAAAGGTTTTGTAACTATTCAGCTGATATGTATAACTTCAGGTACAATCTGAAGCATGCTTAAAAACAGCTAACCAAATAAAATTAATTATCTGATAATCCATAAGACAAACGTAAATCCATATATTTTTTACCAGGACTTGGATTTCGACAATGACATTATCCAGCAAAACTTTTAAAAAACTCATCCGCATATCAGGTCCTGCCAACTGCACAAGAAAAAAAGAAGATCTTCTCTGTTATTCCTATGATGCAACACAATCTGTATACCTCCCTGACGCAGTTGTATTCCCCAAAGACGCTAAAGAGATATCCGGCATATTAAAACTTGCCAATGAATACAAATTTCCTGTAATCCCCAGAGGGGCAGGTTCCGGAATGACAGGGGGCGCATTACCTGTTAAGCAGGGAGTGGTTCTCCCTTTGACCCGTTTGAACAAAATTATTAATATTGATAAAGATAACCTCATTGTGAAAGTGGAGCCGGGAGTTGTGACCGGCAGGCTTCATAAAGAAGTGGAAAAAAAAGGGCTTTTTTATCCTCCCGACCCTGCAAGCCATGATTTTTCTACCCTTGGAGGAAATGTCGCTGAGTGCTCTGGAGGACCCAGAGCTGTAAAATACGGCGTTACAAGGGATTATGTACTGGGACTTGAAGTTGTCCTCCCCACTGGGGAATTAATAAATACAGGCGTGCAAACAGCAAAGGGTGTGGTGGGATATGACCTAACACGGCTCTTTGTGGGATCTGAAGGAACCCTGGGGGTTATTACAAGTATGATTCTAAGACTCCTCCCCCTTCCACAGAACGTGGGTACGATGATTGCCGTTTTTGCGAAAGTAAAAAGAGCGACTGAAACAGTATCTGAAATAATAAGAAAGGGTATAATCCCCCGTACCATTGAATTCATGGATAATGCCTCCATAAGATGTGCTGAAACCTACCTTAAAGCCGGACTTCCTGTGGATGCCGAAGCCATTCTTCTCATGGAGGTGGACGGGACAAAGGATGCGGTTGATATTCAAGCAAGGGAGCTGGAAAATATCTGTATATCAAAAGGAGCTGTCAATGTTAAAACAGCTGGATCAAAGGAAGAGGCTGTAAATTTTTGGAAGGCCAGAAAAGCTATTTCTCCGGCTCTTTTTACCTATGGTCCTGACAAGCTCAGTGAGGATATTGTTGTACCCAGAAGCAAAATTCCCGATATGGTTGAAAAAATTAATACCATAAGGGATAAAACCGGCCTTGTTATGGTGAGTTTTGGCCACGCTGGGGATGGTAATATCCACTTTAATATTATATTCGATAAAAATAATAGAGAAGAACTAAAAAAGGCAAACAAAGCGATTAATGAGGTGTTTGATTATACCATTGAACTGGGAGGGACAATTTCAGGAGAACATGGGGTGGGGTTAACCAAGATGCCTTATATTAAAAAAGAGCTGGGTCCCCATGAAATTGATTTAATGAAAAAAATAAAAAAACTATTTGATCCCAATGAAATATTAAATCCTGGCAAAATTTTTCCTGAAAAATAATATTTGCCGGAAGAAAAATTTGACAAACATATAAAAGCAGGTTAAACAGATTTTAATCTACTTAAAATTGCCATGGGTTTTAATAAAATTAATTTTCTCCAGGCTCATATAATAATTTATGCCACAATCTGCTCTCTACTTTCTGATCTGCAATTTTCCATACTATAAATTCAAAACTTGCCCGCATTTTTCAGACATTCATATTTTCAGTCCCTGTTCGTTATTTTTAAAATAACCATATCAAACCGGAGGACAAAAGAATGAGTGAACTCCTTGATAAAACTAAAGTTATTATATTCACAAATAATTTTAAAATCACTGGGGATATTTCGAATTTTCAGAATACCAGGCTAACCGATTATATCTCTGAATCAAGGCCATTTATTGCTGTCACAGATGTTGTTATTGAAGATCGAAATGGTGGGAAGAATCTCTTTACAACTCCCTTTATAAATGTACATAAAAATAATATTGAAATCATCTTTCCAGTGGAACAGGTACAAAAAAATAGCGTTTAGTATTTCATTTAAGCTTCTTAATCTACTAATTGTTGTATGGGGGCTTTTTTTATGGTTATTCTCGACAAAATTTTTAAAACAGCGGTTCATAATAATGCTTCAGATATTCATGTTGTACCTGGAGAACCTTTTATTCTCCGAAGATTTGGAAAGCTCATTAAATTAAAAACCGATCCCCTTACCCCGCAAAATGCAGAAAAAGTAATCTTTGAAATTCTGACTCCAAACCAGAAAGAACACCTGTTAAAAAATATGCAGCTCGATTTTTCCTATGAAATATCAGGAATAGGCCGCTTTCGCGGCAGTGCCATGATACATAATAATGGTTTGGGGGGGGTATTTAGAGCGATTCCCCTTAAAATACCCGATATTGCAAGCCTGGGGCTTCCTGAAATCACTTACAATATCCTGGAAAATCACCAGGGACTTGTTCTGGTTACCGGGCCCTCGGGTCATGGGAAATCTACCACCCTGGCTGCCATGATCGACTATATTAATACTAACAAGGCTTTACATATTCTCACTGTGGAAGACCCCATTGAATTTATTCATCCCATGAAAAAAGGGGTGGTAAACCAGCGTCAGTTAGGATCAGGAACACTCTCTTACAGCAACGCACTTAAGGGAGCATTACGTGAAGACCCTGACATTATCATGATAGGTGAGCTAAGAGATCTGGAAACTATCTCTTTGGCTATATCAGCCGCTGAAACCGGTCATCTTGTGATGGGAACCATGGCTACTTCAAGTGCTCCCAAAACAATAGACCGTATTATTGACGCCTATCCTCCCAACGAGCAAAATCAGGTCAGAGCAATGCTGAGTGAAACGCTAAAAGCTGTGATCACCCAAAGGCTAATCCCTGCTGCTGATAAAAAAAGAATGGTTTTGGCACCTGAAATTCTCATAGGGACAATGCCCCTTACTAATTTAATCAAAGATTCCAAAACTTTTCAAATACCATCCATGATGCAAACAGGCAAAAGAGCAGGTATGCAAATTATGGATGAATCTATTATGGCACTCCTTAATGAGAAAAAAATTACACCTGAAGCTGCCCACGCAAGCGCCAATGAGCCAAAACGCTTTAAGGCTATTCTTGATAAGGAAGGAGCAAAGGTATAGACAATGGCTATTATTGATACTTATTTCAAGGAAATGGCGAATAAAGGGGCCAGTGATCTTCATATGGTTATTGGGTTTCCACCTTTGTTAAGACTTCGTGGAGAACTTGTTCCCACGAACTTTCCTGTGCTTACACCGGAATCAAACAAAGAGGTGTTGTTTAAAATCCTGACCCTTGATCAGCAGAAAACTGTTGAAAATAATCTTGACTTTGATATGGCCTATGAGCTTGAAGGTGTGGGACGTTTCCGGTGTAACTATTTTTATCAGCATAGAGGGATAGGTGCGGTTTTTCGTATTATTCCCACTGAAATTTTAACTCTGGAGCAGTTAAATATGCCCGGGGCTGTTAAATCCATTGCCGAGTTTACAAAGGGCCTGGTTTTAGTAACCGGCCCCACAGGGAGCGGCAAATCGACCACCCTGGCAGGGATAATTGATTATATCAACAACACTCGCAGCAACCATATCATAACAATCGAAGACCCCCTTGAGTTTGTTCATAAAAATAAAAAATCGATTTTTTCCCAGCGGGAAATCGGCACCCATGCCAAGAGTTTTGCAGATGCTCTTATGGTTGCCAGCAGGGAAGATCCTGATATTATTCTTGTGGGAGAAATGCGGGATTTGGAGACCATATCACTGGCCCTTACCTGTGCGGAACTGGGGATACTGGTCTTTGGCACCTTACATACAAACAGTGCCGGTAAAACCATAGATAGAATTATCAATGCTTTCCCCGCCGACCAGCAGGCTCAGACCCGAACAATGTTATCAGAGTCTTTAAAGGCTATAATTGCTCAGCAACTGGTAAAGACCAAAGATGGGAAAGGGAGGTGCGCGGCAGTTGAAATTCTAATTGGGTCAAAGGCATTGGCCAGTGTAATCAGGGATGGGAGAATTTCACAGATTGCATCTTTGATTCAAACCGGAACTGCAGAAGGGATGCAAAGCATGGACCAACATCTTATGCAGCTGATAAAGGAGGAAAAAATAACAACTGAAGCAGCTTTTGAAAAAGCAATAGACAAAAAACTTTTTTCCACATAGAGTGATGCTAGAACTGAGCTATGGTGAAATTTAAAAAGCTCTGGCTGTTTGAGCGTAGCGAGTTCCAGAGATTTTTAAATTTTATTATAGCTCAGTCTATTGCTGAAACTATTTTGCGCTCGTTCCCAGGCTCTGCCTCTGCCTGGGAACGAAAAAAAATTTGTCACGTTCCTTTTAATTACTTTTGTATTGCACCCGTACCAACAGATCCAACAAACTTAACAATCTTTTTAAACAATTGATTATCAGATTCATCCGCATGGAAAACTTCGGAAAAATGACCTTCTCCATCTATTACCGCAACCTCGCCGGTAATATCAGGCCCCAATAATTCGGCCAGTTTATGGCTATGTTCCTTAACCCTTTTAAAATTTTTCTGGGCATACAGAATAAGGGTTTTTGGCAAAGATGACCTGTTCTTTTCTACATATGAAACAGGTGACATAAGTTCCCAGTACTCCGGTTTTTTCCCAAAGGCCGGATACCATATTCTATAACGTGAAAAAAACCTCGCTTTGGGAATATTCTCTTTTATATAGTAAAGTCCGCTCCAGAGAATCAGTCCATTGATTATATCTGTTTTTAGATTATATTCGGCCAGCCACCTGGGATCAAAGGCCACCATGGAAGCAAGGTGGGCACCTGATGAATGCCCGCACAAAATTATCCGATTCATATCAATGCCGTACTCTGTTCCATTTTGATGCATCCATGAAAGAGCGGCTGCAACATCTAAAAGCTGATCCTCTATAGAATATTCAGGAACAAGTCTGTAGCTCATAACGGCTACACCAATCCCCCTGGCAGCAAGGGAACGGCCGATATCTCCATAAACATCTATAAGAGCCCTCCGGTCGCCACGCTTCCACCCACCTCCATGAACAAGGATAACCATGGGATATTTTTTTTCTTTTTCAGGGAGAAAAAGATCGAGCTGATGTTTATACATTTCATCATTTATGTAGGAAATATCATATATAGCTCTTACACCGGCAACATCCGGAGGAGAATATGATTT
>JAUVKE010000060.1 GCA_030592105.1 Desulfobacteraceae bacterium | reverse complement strand
CATTAACAATATTTGATCCTGATCATAGTAAAATTGAAGATAGATGGATAACAATTGGGATTTCAAAGAAAGGAAGATTGTTGATTGTATGCCACACGTTTCAAGAAGAAAACAAAGATTTGGTGATTATTCGGATATTTTCAAGTCGCAAGGCAATAAAGAAGGAAAACAGGCTATATGGAGGATAATTTATGAGAAAAGAATATGATTTTTCTAAAGCGGAAAGAGGAAAGTTTTATCACCCAGACGCCAAATTAAATTTGCCAATCTACCTTGACGATGAAGTTATCACTTTCATTGAGAACATAGCGAACAAAAAAGACGTTGATTTATCATTTGTGGTCAATCAATTGCTTCGTAGTAATATGCAATTGGCTGAAGCAATTAAGTAAAATTTTGGCGAATAAAGGCATGGCGGTGGACTGGGAAAAGCGGGCGATTTTTTATTTTTTGCGTAGGCTGTCTGAAAGTCATCTTTTTTAGAGTTTTCAATGCCATAGCAAGTTTTTTTCAGCCACTCATGCCCAACTGTTCAACAGGCTGTTGAATGGAAATAAGGTGACTGGTGATTATGCAATCCCCCATGAAACTCGGTTTTTTTAACCGTTTGATAAAAAATTTCAGTTTGCTTGTTTCATTGATCAAAGACTACTGTAAGGGGAATTATCGGGATGTATCCCCTATGTTTTTGACTATACTGATTTTGTTAATTTTTTATATTCTTATCCCCTTTGATATTATACCTGAGTTTATTCCTGTGCTTGGATTAGTCGATGATGCTGTTTTATTGACTTTTTTTCTCTACCTTTTGGAAAAACCTCTTCATAAATATGGAAAATGGAAAATGGATAAGGGAGAATGAAATGACAAACCAGGACTCCTTCTCTGCTAAAGAGATCTATGAAAAAATTGCAGCTAACATAGGCAAAGTAATGAGGGGGCAGTCTGCATCAATCAGAAAGCTCATGGCCGCCTTTGCAGGGGGAGGGCATGTTTTGCTGGAAGATTATCCAGGAACCGGTAAAACAACCCTGGCCAAGGCCCTGGCCAGATCCATTAATGCTAGGTTCAGGAGGGTACAGTTCACCCCTGATTTATTGCCATCGGACATACTTGGTGTTTCCATATATAATCAAAAAGAGAATCAATTCCGCTTTCATGAAGGTCCCATATTTACCAATATTCTCCTGGCTGATGAAATAAATCGAGCGTCTCCAAGGACACAATCTGCACTTCTTGAAGCCATGGCTGAAGCACAGGTCAGCATTGACGGTAAACTTCGTCCCCTTAAAACTCTTTTTTTTGTTATTGCCACACAGAATCCGGTTGAAACAAGGGGAACCTATCCCCTGCCGGAAGCACAGATGGATCGTTTTGCGCTTCAGCTAAGCCCTGGGTATATATCCCGGGATCAGGAAGTAGCCGTTCTCACAGATCAGAAAACAGACCACCCCCTATATGGGATTAAACCATGCGTAACAAAGGAAGATGTTTTAACCCTTATCCGCCATGTCAAAAAAGTAAGGATCAGCGAAGAGCTAAAAGCTTATATCGTCGATATGACAAGCGCTACACGGCTGGCTCCCGGTGTTGAGCTTGGGGCGAGTCCCAGAGCATCTCTTGCTTTAATGAAAACTGCCCAGGCCCTTGCTCTATTTGACGGGAGTGAATTTGTAACACCGGAGCATATTCAGGAAATTGCTCTTTCAGTTATTCCCCATAGAATGGTTATCAATTCTCAAGCCCGTTTTTCCGGTCAGACTCCCCATGGAATTGTAAAAGATATTATCCGGGCAATTCCTGTTCCGGCATAAATATAGATGTTCATATAAATAATTTCACTGAGTTATCGTCGCCTGCGTATCACAATACGCCTTGCTCCTCCTGGCCTTGTGCCTGTCCAATAAACCATTGTGTAATAGCCTAAAGACCTGAATAATAAGAGTTTATGCATTTTTATGCAATTTATAATTTCCGAGGTCTGTATTATGAAAAAACTGATAAGCTGGATAGTAAAACAGGCAAAAAAAGGGGGATTGTTTTATTCTTTCAGGCTTGTATATAATTTAAATTCCTGGCTTCAAAAGCGATTCACCCCAGGAGGACTTTTTGTCATGGGGGGGCTTTTAGCTTTTGCTGTAGTCGGCATAGATACAAAACAGACTGTCGCTTATAAGGTGTTGACATTCCTTTTATCTCTCATGAGCATTGCCGTTGTTCTTAGTTTTTTTTTCAGGCCCCGCTTTGCTGTTAAACGGATTCTCCCTAAATTTGCAACAAAAGGGGAGATGCTCTCCTACAGGATTATAATTGAAAATAAATCTTTAAAAAAGCAGAGAGGCCTTTTTTTTTATGAAGATATTAAGGAGCCATCTTTGTCCCATAAAGAGTTTCTGGATGCTCAGGAGCCTGGAGAAGAAAACCGTAATTTCTTCGATAGAACCATGGGATATTATCGTTTCCGCTGGTTAATATCGAAAAAAAAGAAGGCTCAAATAACAGAACAATCCCTTCCCCTGCTTCCTCCTTCCATGGAAAAGGAGATAAAAGCAGAGATCATACCCCAGCAAAGGGGATATTTAAATTTCAACAGGCTTATAATAGCCTCCCCTGATCCTTTTGGGCTGTTTAAAGCCTTTGTTCATATTTGCCTGGAGCAAACTGTTCTTGTTCTTCCCAGGCGTTATCATCTGCCCCCTCTTAGTTTACCTGGTACCAGAATATATCAGTCCGGTGGTGTGGCTCTGGCATCTTTGGTGGGAGACTCGGAAGAATTTATATCCTTAAGAGATTATCGTCCTGGTGACCCTTTACGAAAAATAGACTGGAAAAGCTGGGCAAAAACCGGAAAACCGATTGTTAGGGAATATCAGGATGAATTTTTTGTAAGACATGCTCTTGTACTGGATACTTTTATTAAGGATGACCATGATGAAATATTTGAAGAAGCCGTGTCAATAGCCGCATCCTTTGTCAGTTCCATGGACACCAGGGAATCCCTGGTTGACCTTATGTTTGTTGGAGAACATGCCCATTTTTTTACCTCAGGCCGAGGACTTTGCCACACGGATAAAATGCTGGAAATACTGGCCATGGTTACCACCTGTAAAGAGAAACCATTTAGTCTACTATATTCTTTAATCCTTAATCATGCTTCTGCTTTAAGCGTTTGCATCTGCATTTTTTTATCATGGGATGATGAAAGAAAAAAATTGATCTCCCACCTTAAAGAACTGGGAATTTCTCTGCTTGTTATAGTCGTTACCAGTGTAAAATCTTTAAATCATCCTGATACAGATTTTGATCTTGGTCCAATGAAAGAGACTCCGGAAAATTTTTACATGGTGGAAGCCGGAAAAATTCAGGAAGGTCTGAGCGGATTATGAAAACACCTCCTTTTTTAATGGGCGCGTCTCTTTTGTTCTGGGGCTGGCAAACAGGGAATTTAATCCTGGCAGCCGGTACAGCCGCTATTCTGGAAGGCTCCCGTCTTTTTAAATCAAGATGGGAATTTTCCCCTGAAGATTTTAATCGGGTTGCGGATTTATGTACTGTATTTTTTTTTGGAATTGTTATTTATTTTATTTTTAAAAAGAACGACAGGCAAGTCATTTTGATTGTTTTGCAATGGCTCCCCCTGATTTTTTTACCCATTGTTTTTTTGCAGGTCTACAGTACAAGCGATAAAATCGATATAGGCGCTCTTCTTCTGACAATGAAAAAGAAAAGGGGGGATCGAACATCTATTCTGATTGATCTGCTATATCCGTATTTTGCCATCTGTATTTTTTCAGCAAGCATTGCCAATTTAAGGGATGCCGGATTTTATGCAGGAGTATTTTCCCTTTGTGCATGGGCGCTATGGTTTGTCAGAAGCAAAAAGTTTTCCACAGTTACCTGGATATCTCTATTTCTTATAGCCGGTTCTGCCGGTTATATCGGCCATATCGGACTTCATAATCTCCAGCTTGTTATAGAAAAAAAAAGCATGGAATGGTTTGTCGGTTGGATGGAAAAAGAGGCTGACCCTTGTAAAAGTAATACAGCAATGGGAGATATAGGCGGGCTTAAACTATCTAACCGTATTCTCTTCAGGGTAAAACCTGAGTATGAATATAAGCGTCCCATACTTTTAAGGGAAACAAGTTATAATATCTACGGATCATCCACCTGGTTTGCCATGCACTCTGATTTTAACGCTGTTTTGTCAAATAAAGATGGACGAACCTGGGAGCTTGGACCAGACCTGGATCTTTATAAAAAGATCACCGTTAATTTATACCTCCCCGATGGAAAAGGTATGTTGAAACTTCCCAGTGGGAGCTTTAAAATATTAAATTTGCCTGTGTTGCAGGTGGAAAAAACCCGGTTGGCAGCGGTCAGGGTAGATGGTGGGCCGGGTTTAATAAACTATCAGGTTCGTTTTAACCGGAACAGATCTGTTGACAGTCCGCCGAACAAAAAGGATTTAACTGTTCCGCCAAAGGAGATGCCTGCATTGGTTCAAGTGATCAATGAACTGGAGTCTGATGCAAAGTCATCTTCTGAACTTATAGACAGGCTGGATTCCTTTTTTAAAGGAAATTTCAGGTATTCAATTTATCATAAAGATAAAAGGAATAAGAGGGGAGGGTTATCCAATTTTCTGCTCAGGTCAAGATCAGGCCATTGTGAGTATTTTGCAACAGCCGGTGTACTTCTTCTTCGTACAGCCGGTATTCCCGCACGTTATGCCAGCGGTTATTCGGTTCAGGAATTCAGCAGGCTGGAAAACAGATTTATTGTCAGATCAAGGCATGCCCATGCCTGGGTTTTAGCCTATGTTGACGGCGCCTGGCGGGATTATGACTTTACACCATCCTCCTGGGCTCTTATGGAGAAAGATGCTTTCTCTTTTTTGGGAATTTTTCCTGATATGTTATCATGGTCAAAATTCATTTTTTCACAATGGCGCTGGCGCGAAGAAAATGAAGAAACCAGAAAATATATTATTTGGCTTTTTATTCCCCTGGGTTGTTTTTTGATATTCAGGCTGTATAAACAAAGGTATGTAAAGCGTGGAACCACAGAGCAAATCGAAGAATCCGCATTAAGAATTATGCCTGGAGCAGATTCTGAATTCTATTTAATTGAAAAAAAAATAGTAGAACTCACTTTTCCCAGGGATAAGGGAGAAACATTGTTAAACTGGCTTGTCAGGATTGAAGAATCAAAGCCTACGTCTTTATCAACAGAACCTTTGCGCGGGATTATTGAACTCCATTATCAATACCGTTTTGATCCCCATGGCCTGAATCCGGAGGAAAAAAGAGTATTAAAATCGATGGTCGGTTCATGGATGGGGTAGTTTTGGTAAAACAGAAAATAGAGGATGAACAGGCGTTTAATGAAACCATCTCCGAATTTTATGCGCATATTTATTTGAATTTAAAAAAAAATAAAAAGCCTGCCCCAATAAATGACATGTGGATTGCCGCTTTCGTACTTCAGCACGGTCTTGCCTTATTTACCCTGGATGCGCATTTCAAAAGTGTTGCCGGGCTGATGTTGAAATAGAATTAGGGGTTGGCTTTATTTTCAGGAGGAAAAAAAAATGGAAAGAAAAATAATTGCGGATCTCCATAATCATAGTACCGCATCAGATGGGGAGTATACCCCTTCAGAATTAGTGGCAAAAGCAAAAGAAATAGGTCTTGAGGTGGTTGCCCTGACAGATCATGATACATTAAAAGGATTAAATGAGGCAATGCTAACCGGAGAAAAAACAGGAATTCAGGTTATTCCTGGCGTGGAAGTCTCCCTTGGATTCAAACGTTCATATTTTACAGGGACTCTACATTTGCTTCTTTATTTTATGCCTGAAAAGTTAAATGATGATAATTATGTAAAAGAATTGGAAACAATTTTAAAAAATGGAAGAGGGGAAGCACTTGTAAAGGCCAGGGTTGAATCGATTAATAATGAATTTGGCCCCGGGGGGAAAAATCCTGTTTTAAAACGTAATATGAAATTCGATGAGATTGCATCTTATGCTTCAAACATTTCCAGGCGGCATTTTGCTCAGGCATTAAAAGAGATGCATGGTATTAATGACAAAAATAAAATAAACTTTATTATTGGAAACAACAGCCCTGCCTACATTTCATCGGGTATAAAGAGTGCTTTAATACGCCCTTTTATTGAGAGGTATTCCCCCCTTGCTGTCTTGGCCCATCCTGCTGCAGGTTCATTCCCAGGCCCCGGCCATTATAGTGAAGTCCTGCCACCCGTTGATATTATTGAAAAAATATATCCTGAATTTCTTGATCTCGGTCTTAAAGGGATTGAAGTATTTTATCCTGCCCATACACCTGAACATATAAAATTAACCCTTCACTGGGCAAACCGTGATGGTCTGTTAATTACCGGTGGTTCAGATTGCCATGATAAAATTGAAAGACCTTTGGGAACAGCCGGTATCACCAGAGAGGAATTTAACAGGTTTTATGCTGCCCTCGCCGGCTTAGATGGTTGAAACAGAAAGGGATCAAACAGGGAGGTCTTTTTTGCATCTTGAAACCGATTATTTAAATTCAGATACTGAGCAACTAAGGGCAAGAATTGAAGCTTTTCTTGAAATGCTTTAGGGATTTTCGATTATATGAGAGTAGTGCTAAAAAAATGTAACTATTCAGTCGATATGTATAGCAACAGGTATAATCTGATTAAATAATGAAAAGCTCACGTCATTATTCTTTCATGATTTTTATAACTTTTTCGTCTAAGCAGGAACGTAGAAAAGTATTCATCTGTTTTTGATCACCAGTTTCGTAAAAAGTGAGCATCAATTGATTAAACTCCAGTTGTCTCTTCGCCGGAAGATTAATAGCAGGGTATCCACAACTTAACAGAAGCCCATTCATGATAAAACGGCCCATCCGTTTATTAACATCGTAAAAAAATTGGGATCTTGCCATTATAAGAAACAGATGGATGGCTCGATCATAAATGTCTGATATCCTGGATGCCTCATTCACCATTTTTTCAAATAACTCCGGTAACAATTTTGCCTGTGGCGGCATATAGTCTGTTCCTGCAATAGTAACCCCGCCGGATCTAAATTTTCCCCATTTTAAAGCTTCGTTCTTAGCAGCTATCAGGTGAAGAGCGCAAGCTTGTTCAAGGGTGATCTCAAACTGATTTTTTTCTATTAACACAAATAACGTCCTCCATGTATCAGCTTGGTTCAGTACTATTTGCTGGTCAGTTAATCTATGTCCCCCAACTGTAATTCCATCTAATAATGTTTGGATTTCCGGCAGGGTAAAATTAATCCCTTCCAAGTTCACTGCATCACATACCAATTCAGCTAATTGACGCTTAGCAAGCATTATTGCTTTTGCTTTATTTGGTTTCATGTTCCAATGGGTTTCTTTCATTATGCTTACCAACTGTTTATATTTGTGCCAGGTTTTTTTGAAAAATAAGAGATGACAAATCAATGGCAAGTATTAACATGCTTCTGTGATCTCTTTAATCTGTTCAATAAGGGGCATTAATGTTGATTTGTCCCTGGCTGAAATAGGGATGCCGTTAAATAGAGCGGAATAATTTTCCACTGTTTGTTTATCAAGCCTGTCCTGTTTGTTGAGAACTCTGATTAACCGGATATTTTGCAGGTTTAGTTCCAGGAGAATTTTTTCCACCGATTGAATCTGATCTTCAAATCTGGGGTTGCTTATATCTATCACGTGTAAAAGAGTATCTGCTGTTTCGAGCTCTTCCAGGGTTGCGCTAAATGATGCCATGAGATCTTTTGGAAGATTTTTTATAAACCCCACAGTATCTGTGATAATTACTTCAGCATCATTGGGAAACCTGAGACGTCTGCTTGCGGGATCAAGGGTGGCAAAGAGCTGATTCCTGGCATCCACCCTGCTGTTTGTAAGCGTGTTCAGCAGGGTTGATTTACCCGTATTTGTATATCCTATAATGGAAATAACAGGGATCCCTTTTTTGCTTCTTTTTGATCTTTGTTCCCGGCGTTGTTTTTTTATCTTAGATATTGATTTTTCAAGCCGTTTGATACTCTCTCTGACCCTTCTCCTGTTTATTTCGAGTTTAGTTTCTCCGGGCCCCCTCCCTCCAATTTCTCCTGTTAAACGGGACATGGCTGTATTTTTTGTTGTAAGGTGCGGGAGAAGATATTTCAGCTGGGCAAGTTCCACCTGAAATTTTCCTTCTTTTGATTTTGCCCGCTGTGCAAAAATATCAAGAATTAATTGTGTTCTGTCGATTACTTTCAGCTCGATCTTATCTGTTATGGAACGTACCTGGGAAGGATTTAACTCCTGATCAAATACTATCAGAGTTGCACCGCTGGTGAGGGCTAAAAAGGATAATTCCTGGAGCTTTCCTGAACCAAGGAGAAATTTTGAATCGATTTTTTTGCGCTGCTGCAGTATTTTTTTAATTACTTTTATACCGCAGGAGGCGGAAAGGTCTTCAAGTTCTGTGAGGCTATCTGTTGCTATCTGCTTGAAAGCCGTTGTAACGCTGACCAAAATAGCACGTTCCTGATCTGTATTACCTTTAGATGCTGAACTGATTTGATTTAGTTCAGATTCGATTTCCATAATAAGCTCGTGGCAGTTAATGTTGAGCTGACCTGGGTATATGGGGGGAAGAATTTGAAAGGGCTTTTTTGTACTTCTTGGAAGAATATGGGCAAGATGGGCCTGGTGCATCATTGTGTCATTGTTTATTGTGAGGGCGGCAATAATGTCCAGGTGCAAAAATGTTAAATCTGCAAGGTCATCCTCTGTGAGGTATTCTCCATTAAGATGGGTATGGATGCACTTTAGCCCCCTTAAGCGGCCTGTGGAGGATCGATAATCACTAAGATCAGGTATGAATATTTTTTGGCTGGTACCTATAATAACATATATGACTTTGCCGTTACGGTTGATCAACAGACCGATTTGACGGCGTATCTCGTGGGAAATACTGCAGATTTCATGGGCAAGATCAGGGGTAATAATAAACTCGGGGGGAACATGGCGCTGATAAAGTTTTTCAAGCCTTTTAATCTGGTTTGCTTTAAGTTTCCCTTTGTTTCCATGTAATTTGTTCATATTAAAAAAGAGATGTCTTTCTCCGTTGCGGTTTAGTGCTGAAGCCGATAATAAAACCTAAAAGCAATATGCCAGCTCCGCATAAACCTGCAGTAATATATTTATGCGTTAATTCTTTGTTAAGTTTTTCGATTTGTGCGGTATGCTCGGAAAGACGAAGGGCTGTTTCATCGTAATTTTCTTTAAGTTCAAGAAAACCTGCAGCCTCATTTTTTAATTTATTGTATGATTTCCGGAGTTCCTTATTCTGTTTTTGATAGGTGTTAAGTTTTTTGGTGAGACCTTTGCTCTTTTGCTGAATCTCCTTGTTTTCTTCAAGTATGACAGGAAATTTGGTTGCAAGGGCTCTGTGGAGTTTACGCAGTCGTTCCAGCTCAAGATAATTCGGTTCGGTGGATGTGAGAAATCTTGTTAAAATCCATCCTTCACGTTCATCATGGAGTTTTATCTGCGACCACTCGGTACCACGTTCAATTAATTCTACGGGCTTGCCTGGTTTCAGCATTGCTATTATATTGTACTGTGTGCCTGTCCCTGTTCTTATGTTAACCTTGATATCATTGGTAATATAGTAAGTTTCGGCTGACCCGGTCGTGGAGAATAAGAGTATAAAAGCTCCCAAAAGAATCAAGTGTTTCATAAATACACTCCTGTGGAATATGTTATTGATTCATTGTTTTTGTCCAATACAGCTATTTAAAAATAAAGTTGTATTTTTCAGCATAAGAAAAATTTAATGTAATGTCAAATAGATAACATAATATTATCTAATGCTTCAATGAAAAATATTTTTTCGTTGATATCCAGGTCGACTGAATATTTTGTACGATGGTGCAGTGAAGTTATTTATATGGAATTTCATGGTTCATGTCAAATAAGCAGGAGACTTTTTTTCATGCTTGAAAGGAAGGTTAGATTGTGTCATAATTTACAAAACTTTTAATATAAACTGGTTGCGGAGTTGTTCAAATTCAGAGCTTTTAAATTTGAACCTCCCCGCTTTTTTTGGTGTAAAAGGTGTTGTATTGGGTGAATTTGGTGTTTTTTTTCTCAGGGCTGTTTTAGGGGGAGTATTTGCGGTGATTTTATCACGTTTTTTCTACCCTGATGCCCAGGTTATTTACGTGATGGGCCTTGGAATTATATTGGTCGGGCTGGCCTATTTTGCCGATTATCTCAGGAATAGAAAATCACGGTGAATACAAAAAATTGACAACTGATAACAGGAGCAAATTTATTGAAACAGATTATTCTTGGCACGGCAGGGCATATTGATCATGGAAAGACAACTCTTGTTAAAGCTCTTACAGGGGTCGATACTGATCGATTAAAAGAGGAAAAGCTGCGTGGCATAACCATAGAGCTGGGATTTGCATCCCTCGACCTTTCTAATGATTTGCATGTTGGGATTGTAGATGTGCCGGGGCATGAAAAATTTGTAAAGAATATGGTGGCTGGCGCCACTGGAATCGATATTGTGGTTTTGATAATTGCCGCAGATGAAGGGGTAATGCCGCAGACAAGGGAGCATATGGAGATATGTACTCTTTTGGGGATTCAACATGGATTTGTGGCCCTGACAAAGATTGATCTTGTTGATGAAGAATGGCTTGAACTGGTGAAAGATGATGTGGCTGATTTT